>JADEWQ010000211.1 GCA_015207585.1 Pleurocapsales cyanobacterium LEGE 06147
GGTTTCACCCCACACAAACGCTTAAATTCTCTTTCTTTCAAATTTTTGATTTGTTCGTAGGTCATTAGATTTGTTTTGCTCTCTAACCTACTTTTCTCATTTTCTACCTATTCATGCAAGAGATCTAATTTCTTGGCTCAAAGATTAAGTCCGTTTAAACGGACTTTAGCATCTTAGATAGAGAATTTATTCTCTGGCTACTCCCAGCCACTATAGCTAAAATTTATCGCCAGATAGCCGCTGACAAAAGAACCTACAATTGTTGCAATACCGATAACAGAGTTGTATGTTCCGATCGCCATTCCTTCTCGACCTTTATTTGCCAAAACTGTTACAGAAACAGTACTAGATAAGTTGATGACTGTCCGAGTTATACAGTGAGTATATGTAGTATCGCGACAATTACAATACTCATCTTTTACCGAGAAAACAGCAGTATCAATTAATATTTAACCGAGTAAAGTTACAGAAAATATTAATTTGCCAAGCCATTGAATTCTCAAAATTTAATTTAAAGCTCCTATAGCTTTAACTAACAATTGCTGAAAAAATATTAACTAGAAAAAAATCTTAAAGCAAGTAACTTTAAATTCATGCATGAATTCAAGAACAAAACGGCTAAAAAATGGTTTTAAAATATTAGATTATCCCTTAACTTGCTGTTGTTGTGTCTTGTTCTAACTGTTCTAATCGTAATTATCAAGGAAAAAACTAACAAGTAATTATTGTCAAAAAAATGAATAATAGTTTAGAACAAAGCTTTAATCGATTGAAAAATGAAGTAAATTTTAAAAGATGTAACTTTTTGGTTGTACCATTTACAGTTGTAAACTAATAAAATTTATAAGATAACTTACATCACAAATTTTGGCGATCGCTAATTTAAGATGACTTCCTCTCCCAATCATATTTATTCCGTAATTTGGCAAGATGACAGAGTATGGCTCATCGACCAAACTCGTTTACCCGCAGAATATAATTTGGTCGAAATTAGCCGTTGCGAAGATATGGCTCAGGCGATTAGAACGATGATTGTCAGAGGTGCCCCAGCTATTGGAGTAGCAGCAGCTTATGGCATGTATCTAGGAGCCAGAGAGATCGAGACAGACGACCCCGAAGAATTTGTCCGACAACTAGAAAAGGTAGCCCAATTACTGCGCCAAACTCGCCCTACGGCGGTTAATTTATTCTGGGCAATTGCTCGAATGCTAAAAACAGCCTATGAATCAATTAGCACGGTAGAAGAAATCAAAGCAACTTTATTAGAAACGGCTCAAGCCATTCAGTTAGAAGATTTAGAAACGTGTCAAGCTATTGGCGACAACGGCTTATCTGTTTTACCGACCCAACCAAATAAATTAACTATTCTCACTCACTGCAATACTGGTTCTCTCGCTACGGCAGGTTATGGAACGGCTTTGGGCGTGATTCGCTCTGCTTGGCGAGAAAATCGGCTTCAAAGAGTATATGTAGATGAAACTCGCCCTCGCTTACAGGGAGCTAAATTAACTGCTTGGGAATGCGTTCAAGAAGGTATTCCTGCAACTTTAATTACCGACAGTATGGCGGCTCATTGCATGCAAAGGAATTTGGTCGATGCCGTAATAGTAGGAGCAGACCGCATTGCTGCTAATGGAGATACTGCCAATAAGATCGGTACTTACTCCTTGGCAGTAATTGCCCGGGCGCATCAAATTCCTTTCTTTGTAGCTGCACCTTTTTCTACAGTAGATTTTGAATTGCCAGATGGTAACCAAATCCCTATAGAAGAGCGCCATCCTTCAGAAATATATCAAATAGGCAAGACAACCATTTGCCCATCAGGAATAGAATTTTACAATCCTGCTTTTGATCTTACCCCTGCCAAGTTAATTACAGCGATTATTACTGAAAAGGGAGCTATTAAGCCCAATGAGCTAATTAATTATCACACCGTCTCGATGTATGAAGAGTGAGTAGTAGAGCTAAAAATACTTACCTTCTGTCTCTGGACTTTCTACTTTAGGTAAGCCCATACTGAAGTTACGAACGCGACTGCCGAGATTGTAACTAATTTCGCCTTTTTGCAGCAAGGAACGAATAAAATGTTCGAGATCCGAACCAATGCGGCGGATATTATATTCGGTTAAATCTTGTCCGCTATTTGCTTCGACCAAGTCATCGAACTTGCGATAAACTTTTTGCAAAGCATCTTCATTCCAGTTAAATTCATTATCTGGATCGATATCGAGGGTGAGAACTTTATCACTTTCTACTAGTTCGTTATTCTTAATTTCAGCAGTGTAAATACGGATGTGACGAGTAGTGGATTTGAGCATCATCGCTATTTCTTTAGCTATGTTTTTCTTATAGTTTGCAACTTTTTTAGGAAAATAGGGAAGTTATCAGTTTCAGTCAAAACCAGGAGTCAGAAGTCAGTAGAGACGCGATATATCGCGTCTGTACAGAAGTCAATGGATAATTGATAATTATCAATTATCCATTGTCAATTATCAATTATTAACTGTTCCCTGCTTACTTATACGCTTGAATACACTTCTCGACTAAAGGTTTTACCTTATCTGCATCGTGCCAGCCAAGAATTTGAGTTACCTTTTTTTCCAAATTTTTGTAGGTTTTGAAAAACTCAGCAATTTCATCCAAGCGATGAGAAGCGATATCCTTTAAAGAAGCAACATTGCTATAGCGTGGGTCGGCATCGGGGACGCAGAGAATTTTTTCGTCGCGATCGCCACTATCGATCATCTCCAACATTCCAATCGGTCTGGCAGGAATGACACAACCTGGAAAGGTAGGAAAATCCATAATTACCATCCCATCCAAAGGATCGCCATCGTCAGCTAGAGTATTGGGCACAAAACCGTAATCATAAGGATATTGCACGGAAGAATAGAGAACGCGATCGAGGGCGAAAGCGTTTAAATCTTTGTCAAATTCGTATTTATTTTTACTGCCTGCAGGAATTTCAATTAAAACGTTAATAACACCAGGCTTGGGTTGAGCAGGAATGAGCGATAAATCCACGAAATCTCTCCGAAAGCTAGGAATTAATCTAAGTTACCGACACCTCAAGGAAAAATTCCTCAGGCTGATGATGGAATACTCCACCTTGAAGCATTCTACCCGAACGATGCTCTATTCGATCGCTCGAAAATAATGAAAGATACAACTTCTCTACTAGAAAAAAATTTTACCAATAGTCTCGCACCGACAAAAATTAAATGGTTTCGTCGTCAACTTTCTATCTGGGCAAAGCAGAATCTTCGCAATTTTCCCTGGCGACAAACTTGCGACCCCTATGCCATTCTCGTAGCCGAATTTTTGCTGCAGAGAACTGAGGCAGCTACAGTAGTTCCCATTTATACTAGTTTTCTCGCTCGATATCCTACTCTCCAAGATTTGGCAGCAGCAAACGTCGAAGAAATTGGTAAACTCTTACAGCCTCTGGGTCTTTTCTTTCGCGCCGAACGACTGCATCAATGTGCTCAAATTTTACTGCAAGAGTATCGAGGCAAAATACCCGAGTCGGAGAAGCAGTTACTCAAATTACCTGGAATTGGTAAATACACCGCGAGATCTATTTGTGCTAATGCGTTCGGTCAGTCATTAGCCATTCTCGATACTAACGTAGCGCGTATTTTAGAACGCTTTTTTGGCATGCGGGGAGGAAGAGTCAAATCTCGCTGCAAGTTACTTTGGCAAACAGCCGAAAGAATTGCTCCACACAAGGAAGTGGGCAAGTGGAATTTAACTTTGCTTGATTTTGGAGCGCAAGTTTGTACGGCTAAAAATCCTCTCTGTAGCGAGTGCTTACTCAGAAAAAGATGCGATTACGCGACTTTGTATTATGTTGATAGTGAGAAATATATCAACACACAAAAAGCACACATTACATCGCTCTTGTCTTAAGAGGGTTTGCGATTTATCAATTGAACTGACTTTCCTTTTTACTTACTTTTTACTTATTATCTCTTTCTTAATGGACGTTATTTCGTGCTTTAGCTATAATAGTAAGTTTTATCTTTCCTTACTCTTTACTTAAAAGACACAAACTTTTAAGCAAGAAAGCGATCGCTCTACCCGATCGCTCCTGCTCCCATCAAAATCCCCCTATCAGTATCACAAAAAAAACATTGTGCTACTGATAGCGATTCATTTTTTCTTGCTCCAAGTCGCTAATTTTTTTTTGATACCTCTCAATCTTCTTTTGATACCTCTCAATCTTCTGTTCCAAGTATTCAATTCTTTGCTTCAATGCTTCTTTAGTTTCTCGGGTCCGTAAACTTTTTTCCCTCAAGTAATCGTTCCAAATATCATTGATGCAAAGAAGCG
>JADEWQ010000212.1 GCA_015207585.1 Pleurocapsales cyanobacterium LEGE 06147
GCTTCATCAGAGATTTTAGTGTCTCTACTGATTCGGCAATCTCAACTTTGGTTACTCCAGACATTAGCTTTTTTTTGTTATTTTACATCTAAACTAAGTCTCCAGTGACTTTTGATAACTGGTATCAATAATATCTCCAGCAGGATTAGCGTTTTTAAAAGCTTTTCTGTATCTTTTGTTTCTAGCATAAAAGAGCTAAGAATTGTCTAAAAATACAGCTATTTTTGCTGCTGCCAATTGCAAAATTTCTGGTTCGTGAACGAGGGCAAAACGGACATAGCCTTCACCAGCTTTACCAAACCCTGCACCAGGGGAAACTGCGACTCCAGTTTCTGCTACTAATTTAGTACAAAATTCGATTGAATTGGATTGCCAGGGTTCGGGCAATTTTGCCCAAATATACATGGTGGCTTTAGGAGTAGGAACTGACCAACCAATTTGAGCTAAAGCTTGGATAAAAACATTGCGTCGGTGTTGAAAAGTAGCTACTGTTTCTCGAACCGATTCTTGCGAACTAGATAAAGCAGCGATCGCTCCATTTAAAATGCCCCGATATTGATTGAAGTCAACTACTGCTTTGATTTGTCTTAAAGCTTTGATTAATTCTGCATTACCGATCGCATAACCAATCCGAAAGCCTCCCATATTATAAGGCTTAGAGAGAGTAAATAACTCTATAGATACTTCTTTATTAGGATCGGCTTGTAAAATTGAGGGAGCAAGAGATTGAGGATTGGCTTCCTCTCCATTCGGAAAGACAAAATCGGCATAGGGAAAATCGTGTACTAATACTAGTTCGTGCTGCCGACAAAAAGCGACTGCTTCTTTAAAGAAAGAGAAAGGGGCGATCGCGGTGGTAGGATTGTGAGGATAACTCAACACCATCATCCTTGCTTGAGCCAGAATGGGAGTTGGTATATCTTCCAATACTGGTAAAAATTGATTTTGAGCTAACAACGGCATGGTATAAATTTGTCCGCCAGCAAGATATACACCACCGGAATGAGAAGGATAACCAGGATCTAATAAAAGAGCAAAGTCTCCCGGATTGAGGATTGCCAACGGTAAATGAGCAGTACCTTCCTGAGAACCGATCAGTTGTAGAACTTCTGTTTCGGGATCGACAGGAATATCATACCTCTGGGTATACCAACTAGCTGCTGTCTGTCTGAAATCTCTCGTCCCATGATAGAGTAAATAACCATGAGTACCGCGATCGCGTAAAGATAATTCGATGGCTTCGATGGCACAGTTTGCTGCTCTTAAGTCTGAAGAACCTAAGGACAGGTCGATAATTTCTTTGCCCGAAGTTCTAGCTAGAGCCTTTGCCCTGTCCATATCGGCAAAAACGTTGCTAGAGAGGGATTGTAAACGCTTAGCAAATTGCATTTTTCTGATGTTGTCAAACCTGAGTTCGACTTAAATAAAGTTGAAGTGAAAAAAGGAAGAAGTTGCAGAAGTTACAGTAGTTGGTGCATGACATTGTTACTCGCAGACATAATTAATGCTACCGATCTTCTGAACTTCTCAATATTAATTTTATAAGTTTATAATTTCAAACTCTTGTTTGTTAATGGTTAAAACTGCTAGTTGTTAACTTCCAACTCATTCAAATGTTTATCTAACATCGTTTGAACTTGTTGTTTTCCAATCGCTCCTTCATGAGAAGCAATTAATTCTTTTTGCTTAAACAATCTGAGCGCAGGTACGCCTTCGACATTACATTTAGCAACAGATTCGGGGTTAGGGTCTATTTCTAGCTTAACTACTTTAAGGCGATCGCTATAATTAGCGGCTACCCAATTAATGGTAGGAGAAACCAGCCGACAAGGACCGCACCAAGAAGCCCAAAAATACGCCAGTACTGGCTTGTCTGAGTTAAATACTTGCTCGTCAAATTGTGGGTCGGCAATTTCTATTACACTGCTCATCAAACTACTCCTAACAGATCCAACACGATCCAATGTACCGGAATAAGACAATAAAACGGAAATAGCAGGCAACTAGTACCTGCCAAATTCCTTAAGGTTGATGAACCAAATTTTTTGCTCGTCAAACGCAAATAAGCCCAATTCAGACCACATTAACTGCGATCGAGTTGAGAGCGTAAATCTTCTAATTCCGCGTCAATAGCAGAATCGTTTGGTGTAGAAGACCTTTCGTTTCCGGGGGGCAGTGCTTCTTGGGACATAGGAGTACCGGCTAGTTGAGCTTTCATGGCTGCCAGTTCGTCTTCTACACCACTACCGGCTTCTAATTGAGCAAACTGTCGTTCAATGCCCATACCACCAAGTTCGGCAGCAGATTCAGATTCCGCTTCCAACTGCATTACTTTATCTTCCATGCGCTCGAAGGCACCCATCGCACTTTTGGTATCGATACCGCTAATAGTGTCTTGTAACTGTCTTTGAGCTTTAGCGGCATTTGCTCTGGCTTTGAGCATATCCTTCTTGGTTTTAGCTTCAGAAATCTTGCTTTCTAAAGCAATTAGGTTGCGTTTGAGGGTATCTACATTAACACTTTGCTGATCTAGCTGTTGTTTGAGAGTTGCCGCCGTATCTGCAAAAGATTTTCTGCGCACCAGGGCTTCGCGAGCTAGGTTTTCATCTCCCTTAGATAAGGCAAGTTGCGCTCTTTGTTGCCACAGATTTGCTTCCGATTGGTTTTTGTTATATTGTTGCTCGGTACGCTTTTGAGTAGCGATCGCTCTGGCAACGGCTTGGCGCAACTGCACCAAGTCCTCTTGCATATCTATAACTGCTTGTTCCAGAACTTTTTCTGGATCTTCAGCTTTACTAACTAAATCGTTGAGGTTAGCTCGGACAACTCGGCTAAGGCGATCTAATAATCCCATGACTCTGTCTATCCTTTGGTCGTTTACAAGGTACTTTATAATATCAACAAGCTTAAGGATTCTAGCTTGCAGTCAAAAAAAATTGCACAGTCATACTGTTAATGACTATTACGTCTCTAGTTTGACACATTCCCCTAGCTACCGTTGCTTATTCGTACAAATTAATCAATGGTTTGTCATTAGCATTTGTCCTTTGTATTGCGCCTATCGGCGTGTCCTTTGGTTGGTTAGTAACCATTGACTAATGACCAATGACGCTTACATTCCCGGCTATTGTTGCAGAGGATGATCTTCATGTTCAATCAAGTGGATAAACATAAGCATCTATCCCCTCTTTTTTTAGTTGTGCCACAAATTGCTGAGCATAGGCTTTTTGTTGAAAAGCTCCCAGGTAAATAAATACCCCTTGAGGAAAGTTAATTAAAGAAACGTTGCTTACTTTTTGCTTAGCTAATGCCAAAGAGCGATCGCCACTATATTCTGTAAAAACATAATAGTAATTAGTCTGAATCTGCCCTGAAGAGTTTGGTATTTGTTCGTTTTCTCCGTTAAGAGAAAGTAGAGGATTGGCAGTAACGGAAACTCGAGCAGGATCTAATTTTTGGGAGGATTCGGTAGAAGTTACAGCAGAATTAGAAATCGTACTGAGGGTACTTAAGTTGAGGTCAATAAATTCTGCTGCTGCTAGATTTGGGCCACCAATTGACGAAGGTTCTTGGGTAGATGGATTAGCCGAAGCGTTAAGGGTAATTTCTTGATGATTCTGAAAAAATACAATTGTCCCAGAAACAACATTGGCTAACAACAGGATGAGAATAGAACTAATTGCCCAAGGACTTGGTAAATTATCGTGCCATTTTCGGTTATTTGGTATTTCCAGTTCTGGCTGTTCTTCTTCAAGTGAGGCACCAAGAATTAATTTGCCATTTAAATTGCCATTAGGATTACTTTTAGGAGGATTAAAAAAATTAATTTCGTGGGTGGGAAAAGCCAAATGTACTAAGCTAGAGCTTCGTTCTGTTGGGGATGAATTACCAGAAGTAGATCGATCCATAGTGTTTATAGGCAAAAAATGATTTCTACAAAAGCGAAGAGCGCGCAGCGCCAGGCTTCACACGATCGCTAAGTTTTCAACTATAACTTGTCTAGCTTAACCGTTCTCTAAAAGAAGATCGAGTTTAAGGCAAGCAGGGAATTTTGATTATGAACTACGCACATCCGCTACGCTGAGATGGGCGTTTCTGACGCTTCATCTGAGCAACTTGCTGGAAACTTCCGCACCAAGTAGAGGTCAACTCATCTGCATCTGTAGAGGCACGTTCCATACCCCTTGCGTAATTGAGCATAACCATTAGACATCTCCAATAACTTATAATTTGGGCAGAGCAATAGTTTGGGCATCTTTAAGAATTTCATGATAACTAGCGATCGCCACGGTGGCTCAAGTATTAGAGGTAACGTATGGTAAATCTCGAC
>JADEWQ010000033.1 GCA_015207585.1 Pleurocapsales cyanobacterium LEGE 06147
GAGCTGATAACCATAGTGTTAGAAGCCAGTGGCGAAATCCTCGTAAGGGAAGGAAGCAGAAACCTAAGTCGTGAGTCTTAGGAATCCCCCGCTACAATCTCTGATTTAGCGGCGGGAGGATGTCAAAAAGCCAGTATTCACTACAATCAAATTGACCAAGAAATAAATTTCTTGGCTTAAAATTTAAGTCCTACGGACTTTTGCTATGAGACAGAGAATTTATTCTCTGGCTATCTGCTCAGATAGTAACAACAAAACAACAAAAGTGAATTAATTAAAGCAATTATTCGCGATTGCTGGTTAGCTTTACAAACAGGCAAAACTGTCTGGGAAAGGAGAGGCGGACATCCTCAGCATCTGTTGCAAGATGCATCGCCAGATTGAGCAGACAAAGAAACGAGGAAAAAGGCGGTCTGCTTCGCAGATCTCTTCGAGATCGCAGATTATGTATTATGCAACAATCCTCGTAGATAGTGGCTTTTCAATCGCTGATTTACTTGGATAAATGAATGGTTATATCCAATCATACTTAATACCCAAGTCTTAAAATGCGATCGCATGGTTTGTGGAAGAACAAAAAAAAGCCCCGCTATTGGCGAGGCTAGTAGTTTATTTATAAGATTTGCTTGTATCTAGAAAGTGAAGGTAGTTCTTAAAGTACCGATGAACTCGTTATCATCGTCGTCAGTTTGGTTGGGATTACTGATGTAAATTACGCCAGGAGTGATAGAGATATTGTCGTTGAGTTGATACTTGTAAAAACCTTCAATGTGGAGTGGTATCTCATTTTCAGGTGCATCACCTAAATAGGGTTGTGCGCCAGCAAAGATACCCAGTACGCTACCTTCTCTCAGTAAATCTGGGAAAGCAACCCCAGCACCGTAAGTCCACACCTCACCATCTGGTCCGCCATCTTTGGAATTGACATCTTGATAGGCGAAGAAACCACTCAAACTAATCCTCTCGTTGAATGCCCAGGCGACTTGAGCACCATAGGTATTGCTGGTTTTGGTGACATCCTCTAGGTTAGCTAATGGGGTACCCACAATATTACCAAAGGTACCGCTACCTGCTTGCTGATAGCCTCGGACATAGGTTAAACCGACATTGAGAGACTCAAAGGGAGCAAAGTTAATTTGGGCAAGAGCACCGAAGTTTCCATCAAACAAGCCCGCTCCATCTGATGGATCTCCTGCATCCTCAGCTAGATATCCTACAGTTATTGTACTGGGTCCAACAATATTTTCTAGAAAACCAAATTGGTAACTCAGACCGATACCAGAACCCGAACCAATCCGATAAATGGGGCTTTCAGAAGCGAAGGTAGATAGTGCGCCATTACCGCCATCGAAGTCCTCAAAGTAGGGATTGAGCGTAGGTACATAGTCACTGTGGATACCGCCAAAGGCAGCAATATAAGTATTAAATTGAGCGATATCGCCGAATTTTAGAGGAAAGTAGTACGCCAACCAGTCTACCTCGACATCATTGTCATTTTCATTAAGGTTGAAAGTTTGCGTACTGGTAGGACCGAATAGCGGCTGTAGATTACCGCCAGAAAGACGAGTTACTAAGGTATCTTCTCCCGTGAAGCTAGTATTGAGTGCTAGACGGAAGCGATCGCCGAAAATTGTATTATTATCATCATCCTCTCCAAACGAATCGGTCAGGGCAAAAATTACTTCTCCCGCCAGTTTAGTAGTAGTAGAGAATTGATTGTCTTCTAAGAAAGCAACGCGACCTTCTAAATTATCAACCCGTCCGCCGAGGGTTGCCAATTCTGCTTCAAATTCTTGAGTCAATCTTTGCAGAGTTTCGATATCTTCGCGCGCTACCGCTTCAGAAGAAGCAATCAGACGCTCGATTTGGTTCAAACAAGCATTTAAACCAGCCGCAAATTCATAACGGCTCAAGGCTTGATTGCCACGATAAGTTTGGTTTGGATAACCGACGATACAGCCATAACGCTCTACCAGACTGCGTAACGCTTCATACGCCCAATCTGTTGGAGAAACGTCTCGCAGTTGGTTGACATTTGTAACCTGATCGTAGGTATTTGTTTGTCCTTCTCGACCGTAAGTTTCGACTCGATCGAGAAGTTGGTCTTCTTGAGTGCCTTCAGGAGTGGAAACCTGAGCAATCAGTGTTTCTGTTCCCTGCTCGGCTGAGAGTTTTACCCCTTCTACTGCTTCCGTTGCGTAAGCAGTAGAGGAAACTAATAAAGATACACCTACCAGAGCGGGACAAGTTAACCAAGACTTCAAAACTACTTTAGACATCTCTGTTTCCTCACACCTTTCATATGTTGATGGGATTTGATCGTTAGTTCTTTAAATCAACCACCTTGTCTTCCAATATTACGACATAAAAGTTAACTGCATAGTGATGAAAATCACCTTTGTTTGTCTGTCGTAATATATATTTATTACTGAGTAACCTGATAAATTAGAAGGAAAGAGTTACCAAAGATTTCTCTTTGGGATGTCTCATGCACTTCTAAAAGTATACCAAAAACTATCCGCTCCCACCAAAGAAATTTTCTAGCAGTTACTCGCATATTACAAGTGTTGTGCCAGCTTAATTAATTTAGTGTGGGAGCGGTGTAGTGGGTCTTCTGATTGAAACCTGACTGCCGGAAGGAACTCCAACAGAGTTTTTACTTAACCTCTTAAGAGGTGGTAAATGACTGCTAGAGAACAGCCCCGGCACGCAGCCGGCTATCTTCAACCAGGAGACCCATGAATTTACTACTACTATCGTTCATGGGCATCACCTCCTTTATCCCTAAAAGGCTTTTTTGCTTTTAAGTCGCTTGATTCATCATAACGGATCTCTTTGTCTGTAGCAATACTGAAAAAATCTTTTCGGTAAATTTTGACACTCACCAAAGTGAAGGTGAATGTATGAACCGTGAAGTTGACGAAGTTGCCATCCCTCCGTCGAGGTTCTGGTATTAGACTTGTAGCCTTTAATTTGCCACAATGGTTTGAGGGGAGAAGAGGTTAGTTGCGAGCGGTGAAATTCATGACCCCAAAAGGTTTGCCCGATTTCGATCGGGGGACTATCTTGCAAGGCAGTTACTCGACGATAGCCAAGGGTTAGGTTTTTGCTCATTATGACAGTAGTAGGAAGTACTCCGACCATTGGCCAGACTTGACCTTCAAAATCTACAAGTTGCTGACATAAATACATTAAACCGCCACATTCAGCATAAGTAGGAATACCGGATTGGATAGCCTGACGTACTTGATGACGAGCCAACTGATTTTCCGCTAGTTGCCGAGCAAATACTTCGGGAAAACCACCACCGAAATACATTCCGCCAATATCATCGGGCAAACTTTCCTCTATCAAAGGACTCCAAGGAATTAAGGTTGCACCCAATTGCGTTAAGATATCTAAATTGTCTTGATAGTAAAAATTGAAAGCGCGATCGCGAGCAATGGCAATTTTAATTGGGGAATGGGGAAGGGGGAATGAAGAATGAACAATGGAGGAATTCTTGGTTGGTTGGAGAAGAGGTAAAAGATGATGCCAGTCAAAGCAAGTTTTGGCGATATGAGCTAGCCGAGCGAAAATTATCTCTAGTTGACCGATTTCATCGGTGGGAACCAAGCCTAAATGTCTGTCGGGGATGGTAATCTGCTCGCTGCGGCGCAAAACTCCCAAAATTGGTAAATTAAGGGGTCTTAAGGCATCTTGTAGTAATTCTAGGTGGCGATCGCTAGCGACTCGATTTAAAACTATCCCGACCAAATTAATTCTCGGATCGAGGGTACGATAACCATGGACGATCGCTGCTACGGAAGTAGATAAGCGGGAACAATCTAAAACCAACAGGATCGGTAAATGTAATAGCCTGGCGATATGAGCCGTACTGGCAAAATCGGCAAATAAAAAATTAAGTTCTCTTCGATCGGACACCCGTTCGTCAGCCAGTCGCCAATCTGGAGAAATGCCGTCAAATAAACCCATTACTCCTTCTACCAAGACATAATCTACTCCTTGACTGTGGCGGGAAAAGCAAGACTGTACGTAGCTTTCTGAAGTGAGAACCGGATCTAAGTTGCGGCAAGGACGACCGGTAACCGCCGTATGAAACATGGGATCGATATAGTCCGGTCCCACCTTAAAAGACTGAACTCGCTTGCTCTGTTGAGAAAGGTATGAAAGTAAGGCTAAAGTGACGGTAGTTTTACCGACACCGGAGCGATCGCCAGCTATAACTAAAGCCATGCTTAATTGAAATTTTATCGAATAACAATCGTGAAATGGATATTTAAAAAAGCCACAACTTTGCTGTTAGTTTATTATGCCCATATGTTGGAATATCGAGCAGAGATATTTTTGTGGGCATTATCTGGTTCTTTACCAATTATTTTAATGGGAGTATGGATTCAAGCAGCTCAAAGTGATGATTTTGGGCTAAGTCCAACTGATTTTGCCCGTTATTTTTTTAGCGTATTTTTGATTAGGCAATTTACTAGTATTTGGGTAATTTGGGAATTTGAACGAGAAGTAGTAGAAGGAAAATTGTCTTTTCGCTTGCTGCAACCCCTCGATCCCGTGTGGCATCACGTAGCCAGACACGTGTCAGAAAAAATGACTCGCATTCCCTTAATCTTCCTGTTTGGAGGTTTATTTTTCTGGTTATATCCCGAGGCTTTTTGGTTACCGAGTCTAAAAAATTTCTGTTTGTGCGTACTGGCGATCGCCATGGCATTTACTCTGCGCTTTTTGATTCAGTACACTTTTGCCATGCTTGCTTTTTGGACAGAAAGAGCTAGTGCGATCGAGCAATTTTGGAGTTTGTTTTATATTTTTCTCTCAGGCACAGTAGCTCCTCTAGAGGTTTTTCCTTCTACTGTCAGAGCTATTGTTGAATGGACACCTTTTCCCTATCTAATCCACTTTCCTGCCGCACTTTTAGTAGGATTGAGTGTTGATTTTGGACGTAGTAGTTTAATTATTTTTGGATGGACAATTTTGTTTTTCATCGCCAATCGTTGGTTGTGGAAACGAGGACTGCGGCAATACTCGGGTATGGGAGCCTGAAAAAAAGTAAAAAGTAAAAAAGTTTTTACCTTTTACCTTTTGTTACCTTCTGCCTTTTGACTTAAAACCCAAGAGCTTTTGCGTTCCATTCAGAAAAACGCTGTAATTATAAGGTGGGGAGAGAAGAAAAATAGATTTTGCCGAAGTTTTATTTACTTGAGAAAATCCTTCGCTCTCCCCGTTTTGATAATCAGCCAGAGGCTTCGGCTGTTTTATTAGTCGCTTTTTTCGTCGTTGTACTACTAACGGATCTACGGCTGGATGCTTCTTCTTCTATCGGCGCAAATTCAATGTGATTTAATAAAGTCGTGACAAAAGCAAACAGTAAAAAAGGAAGAGACAATACTAAAACAATGCCTACAGTAGCCAGAGCATAAATTTGACGAGTACTGCTCCACAATGCCAGAGTAGTAGCCAAACTGGCGAAAATAACGATTAACCAAACAATGATCTGACCATAAATATCTCCAAAGGTCAGAGTACAGATCATCCGATATTTTTGTATTTCTTTATCCATCAGCAATTACCTCATCATGATGTATTAGGTTAACGCTATGAGTCGGGCTTAGACGATATTTAAATATTTTCCAACGGGTTACATGCAACATCCATTTACAATCTCTCGACTTTGTACCTAACCTTCTTCGTTAGAGAAGCCAGCAATCAAAATCTGTGAAAATATTTTGATTTTTTCTGCTTTTGTAGCTCCTTGTAATAGGCTGTATTAGGGAAACAATTACAAACTGAGGGAGGTTATTGTACCTTGGCTGGAGATTCTATTGTCGAAGACCGCGACTACACTTTAATCATAGACAAAAGCGGTAGTATGTCTATAAACGATCAACCAGGAGGCAAAACTCGCTGGAAAGCTGCTGAAGAATCTACTCTAGCTTTAGCTAGAAAATGTGAAGAGATTGACTCTGATGGAATCACTGTTTATTTATTTTCTGGTCGCTTTAGAAGATACGACAATGTTACTTCGGATAAAGTAGCCCAAATTTATCAAGAAAATGAGCCGATGGGACGTACGGATTTAGCTAGCGTACTCCAAGATGCAGTGGATAATTATTTTCAACGTAAAGCAGCAGGAGAAGCTAAGCGTAATGGCGAAACTATCTTAGTTATCACTGATGGCGAACCCGATGATTATAAGTCAGTAATGCGAGTAATTATCGAAGCTTCTCGCCAACTCGAACGAGATGAAGAATTAGCCATTTCTTTGATTCAAGTAGGCAAAGATCGTAAAGCAACTCAGTTTTTGCAAGCTTTAGACAATCAATTGGAATCTGCAGGAGCAAAATTTGACATTGTAGATACCATAACCATCGATGATATGGAAGACATGACCTTAGCTGAGGTGCTGCTCAACGCTATTGCTGATTAGAGCGAGAAATTCGTTCTTTGCCGTCGCGGTGCGGCAATACCGGCATTCGCGGAAGCGCCAGTAAAAAAAGAAAATTGGCATACTACACCAGACAAAGTATTTTTTAAGTCTTGAAATCAAAGAAATAGTGTACTATATAAGTAGTATGCCGCTCGAAGATAGGCATGAAGAAAAAGATTTGTAGAACTCTCTATATTTCTTTTTCTCTCGCGCTATCTACAAAATTTAATCGCCAATCCCCTATCCCGGCAAAAATTTTCGATCGATGAGGGCAAACAAAATATTAGGATGTAAGGGTGAGCGATCGAGACTATCCATTACATTCGTTAAAAAAGGGTAACTGGTTCAAGCTAATCTGCGGAGCCAGTTTTCAGCACCTTCCTGCCATTCGTAACCTTGCTTTAGCGTATAGTTTGGCTGGTGCTGACTGTATAGATGTTGCTGCCGATCCAGCAGTAATTGTGGCAGCCAGAGAAGGAATTGGTACGGCTACGGCTCTGGCGGATGGTGCTATGGCTAGAGGGTTACCGTGGCAAGGAAAGCCGTGGTTAATGGTTAGCCTGAATGATGGGGAAGATCCTCATTTTCGCAAAGCCCAATTCGATGTTACTCAATGTCCTACAGAATGTCCTCGTCCTTGTGAAACTATTTGTCCCGCCCAAGCCATATCTTTTACCGAACAGAAACGAGGTTTTACTGGAGTAAGCGAACAGCGTTGCTATGGTTGTGGTCGTTGTTTGCCCGTTTGCCCCTCTCAATTAATTTTTACTCGCTCTTATGTATCGACACCAACAGCGATCGCTCCTTTGATAGAGGAAATGAACATCGATGCCGTCGAAATTCACACTCACGCGGGTAATTTAGCCAACTTTCAAAGATTGTGGCAAGCGATCGCTCCTTATATTAATCGACTCAAACTCTTAGCCATTAGCTGTCCCGATGCTCCCGATGTTGTCGATTATCTTTACGCGCTCTATGACTTAATTAGTCCCTTACCTTGTCCTCTTATTTGGCAAACCGATGGTCGTCCGATGAGCGGAGATATTGGCAAAGGCACTACCCATGCAGCGATCGCCCTAGCAGCAAAAGTACTGAAAGCTGGATTACCAGGATATGTTCAGCTAGCAGGGGGAACAAATAGTTACACTGTAACTAAACTGCAAACTGCTGGAATGTTGAATCTGAAGTATAAAGAGGCAAAAGAGCATCAACCTAGAGTAATTGATAATTTAAAAGAAGAGAATCATGCCAAATTTATTGCTGGCATCGCTTATGGTAGCTACGCTCGCTCTTTACTATCGCCAATATTAGAACAATTAGAAATAACAAATATTAATAATATATACTCGGATAATTTGAAAACGATGAAACAAAGTTTTATACAACTAGAAAACGATTCTAATTTACTTTGGCAAGGAGTAAATATGGCTTATTCCTTAGTTGGACAACTCAAATCAATGAAAAACCATAATTTTTCTATTTGTCTTTAAAACATATTCAAAGCCCAAGGTACTCCGCCGTTAAAAGACTGAGCGAGGCTCACAAGGTGCGGAGGAGACCTCCGCACACGGCCTCTTGCCTGCTTGGACTTCGTCAACAAAAATAAAAAAATAAATTGACAATCTTTTTTTTCATGATAGGAAACCAACCAATAAAAAAAACAGAAAACCAAGTTTTATCTTCGGAAGATTCGCACTTAATGGAACAAGAAAAAATTCCTTCTCACCGAATGCAAGTAACGGACAATCTGGATGAGTTGCTGGCTATTTTACCAGACCCCATTCGTGTCAAGATCGACGAACACCCTCAACGAGATGAGCTGATAGAGGTAGTCATGGATTTAGGGAGACTGCCGGAAGCTCGCTTTACTGATGAAGTAGCTTATTTAGGAGAAACACCAGTCTCTAAAGAAGATCTTCAATACTGCGTTGAGCGGGTAGGTACTTTTAGCAGTGATAACCGTGCAGGAATAGAAAGAACGTTGCACCGCATCAGTGCGATTCGCAATCGTGCTGGAGATATTATCGGGTTGACCTGTCGTATCGGTCGAGCAGTATTTGGCACGATTATCATGATTCGCGAGCTGGTCGAAACAGGAAAGTCGATTTTGCTCTTAGGTCGTCCAGGAGTAGGCAAAACTACAGCTTTGCGAGAAATTGCCAGAGTTTTAGCTGACGATTTAAACAAGAGAGTTGTCATTATCGATACTTCTAATGAAATAGCCGGAGATGGTGATATTCCTCATCCCGCAATCGGTCGCGCCCGTCGGATGCAGGTTGCTCGTCCGGAATTACAACACCAGGTGATGATTGAGGCAGTAGAAAATCATATGCCCGAAGTAATTGTCATCGATGAAATTGGCACGGAATTAGAAGCCTTAGCCGCTCGCACAATTGCCGAAAGAGGAGTGCAACTGGTAGGTACTGCTCACGGAAATACGATTGAAAACTTAATTAAAAATCCTACTCTATCGGATTTAGTAGGGGGTATCCAAGCAGTTACTTTAGGGGATGACGAAGCCCGACGCAGAGGTTCCCAAAAAACCGTTTTAGAGCGAAAAGCTCCTCCTACTTTTGCCATTTCTGTCGAAATGCTTGAGAGACAAAGCTGGGTAGTTCATGAAGATGTCGCTCAGACAGTAGATAGTTTATTACGGGGAATTGAACCAGCAGCCCAAATTAGGACGGTAAATGATAGTGGAGAAGTATCTATTATCTATGAAGAACCCGAGCGACCAGCTAGTAGTTTGCTAGCTAAAACCACATCTGCCATTTCGCCAGACCGCCCTGGAGGATGGCGAGCTTCGGGAAGAATGACTCCTGTTGTTCCTGCTTTTAGTAATAAACAAAAAAATGTCAATCCCGAATTCGATCAGATGCTGGAGCAATCTTGGCACATTCAAGCTCCAGGCAGCGATAAAGTACGTACTCCCGGTCCGAATGGAGAGGATTGGCCAGTTTATGTTTATCCTTATGGCATCGGTCGCACTCAAATAGAACAAGTAATCGAGGTGCTGAAACTTCCCGTAGTGCTGACTAAAGATATTGATGGTGCCGATGCAGTGTTAGCATTGCGATCGCAAATTAAACACCATTCTAAACTGCGGCAATTAACCAAAATGCGCCATTTGCCAATTCATGCAGTCAAATCCAACACTATCCCTCAAATTACGCGAGCTTTAAGGCAGTTACTCCACATGGAAGATAACGACGATATACCCGAAGCAGCAGACTTGCAATTATTTTCTCGGGCGGGTAGCGATGATGAAATCGAAGCCTTAGAGGAAGCGAGATTAGCGGTAGAACAAATTGTCATTCCCAAAGGTCAACCAGTGGAATTGCTGCCCCGTTCGTCTAAGGTAAGAAAGATGCAACACGAATTGGTAGAACATTATCGTCTCCAATCCGATAGTTTTGGCGACGAACCCAACCGCCGCTTGAGAATTTATCCGGCATAGCATAGAGGAGTAATTTGTCCTACGCGAGCCGAATTTATTTTCTCTCTGCCCCATTTCCAAACAGGAGAAAAATTTGATAGCCTAGGCTAATAGCTTTGGGAACGGAAGATCAGCGTGGACATATCAATTGGTCGTGGAAAAACGGCTCGTCGAGCCTATGGAATTGATGAAATTGCACTCGTACCTGGAGTCCGTACTCTAGACCCCAGTTTAGTAGATACTAGCTGGGAAATTGGCGGTATCAAACGAGAAATCCCCATCATTGCCAGTGCCATGGATGGCGTAGTAGATGTAAGCATGGCAGGACTGCTATCAAAATTAGGGTCAATGGGAGTTCTTAATCTAGAAGGACTTCAAACCCGCTATGAAAACCCAGAGCCAGTGCTAAACCGCATTGCTTCTGTAGGTAAAGAGGAGTTTGTCGGTTTGATGCAGGAGCTATATTCCGAACCGATTAAACCCAAACTGATCGAACAGAGAATTAAGGAAATGAAGGAGCAGGGTAGCATAGCTGCTGTTAGCTTAACTCCTGCCGGAGCGAGTAACTATGGAGAAGTTGTAGCTAAAGCTGGTGCCGATCTCCTGTTTGTACAAGCAACGGTAGTATCTACTGCTCATCTTTCTCCCGAATCAGTCACTCCTCTAGATTTGGCTGGTTTTTGCCGAGAAATGCCCATACCCGTTATTTTAGGCAACTGCGTGACCTACGATGTGGCAATGAATTTGATGAAAGCTGGTGCGGCAGCTATCTTAGTAGGTATTGGACCTGGTGCTGCCTGTACTTCTCGTGGCGTGTTGGGAGTGGGTGTACCCCAAGCGACGGCAACTGCTGATTGTGCTGGTGCAAGAGAAGATTATTACGCCGAAACAGGCAGATATGTTCCCGTGATCGCCGATGGTGGAATTATAACTGGAGGCGACATCTGCAAGTGTCTTGCCTGTGGTGCGGATGCGGTAATGATCGGTTCTCCCATCGCACGAGCTACAGAAGCACCAGGAGGCGAATATCACTGGGGCATGGCAACGCCTAGCCCAGTATTGCCTCGCGGTACTCGCATCAAAGTAGGGACGACGGGAACGATCGAAGAAATTTTGGTCGGACCGGCAAAACTCGATGATGGTACGCACAATCTTTTAGGTGCCATTAAGACTAGTATGGGTACTTTGGGAGCTAAAAATCTCAAAGAAATGCAACAAGTAGAGGTAGTTATCGCTCCTTCCTTGTTAACAGAGGGTAAAGTTTACCAGAAAGCTCAGCAGCTGGGTATGGGTAAATAAAGGGTGAGGTGGGCATCGCCCACCTCTTGTTCGTTTTGCCAATAAATCTATTAATCAGAGTTTTCGAGCCAAGATTATTAAAATTAGGCGTGATAAGATTGAGCCAAACTTGGCTGAAAAGGGTACTATGCTTGCTGCCACTGTATCTTCTCAAATTACTCCAGTTACTACAGATAACCTTCTCACAGTCTTTGCCGAATTTCTCGATATCGATGTCAGTGCAGGGGATGCAGCTTCCGACACCTTAAAAACTTATCGCCGTCAACTACAACAATTTATTAATTGGTGCGATCGCGTTTCAATTAATCCAGCAGAAGTTACCAAAAATGACATAAAAAAATATCGTCGCTGGATGATCGACAAACAAAAATTTAAGCCAGCTACTATCGCACTTAAGTTAGCTGTAGTCAGACGCTTTTATCAAGCTGCGGTTGAAAAAGGGCTCATTTCAGTTAACCCTGCGGCAGGAGTAAAGCCGCCAAGAGAAAAACACGATCCGGCTGAAAGAATTACTTACTTAGAAAAACCAGAAGTCGAGCAATTATTGCAAGCGATACCAGATGATGGCAGTCTAAAAGCAGCAAGAGATAGAGCCTTATTAGCTATTATGGCTTTAGAAGGACCTCGTACCGTCGAATTGCATCGGGCAAATATCTCGGATTTAGTCAGACAAGGAAGTAATTTAGGAGTTCGGGTAGAAGGAAAACGTCACATCAGAGTTGTTCCCTTAACTTCCGATATTGCCAGAATTCTCATGTACTATCTTCATCTGCGTGAAGATAGTGGCGAAGTGCTCAAACCAGCCAAACCTCTATTTATCGCAGTAGGAAATCGGGCTGGCGGACAAAGAATTTCCCGTCGCGGAATTAGATTAATAGTCGATCGCTATTTAAACCAAGCAGCTTTAAAATACACGACCGGCAGAACTATTTCTGCTCATAGTCTCAGACATACTGCGGGTACTCTAGCTTTACACGCTGGGGCTGAGTTGCGGCAAGTACAAGATTTGCTCGGACACGCCGATCCTCGTACTACTTGCATTTACGCCCATGTCGCCGATCGGTGGGCAAATAATCCCGCTTTAAAACTAGGAATTGAGATTTGACACACTCGCGCGTTCAGATGACAGGTTGGCTCGCTCTCGATGTAGTTGTTGGCTCAACCATTGAATTTCATTTTGAACTACATCCCGACAATGTTCCCAGAGAGAGGCTTGATAAGGATCGGTTGGCATTGGTTCGGTGTCTCGATTTTCCAGGCGTAATCGACAGACCATCAAGCGATGCTCCAATAGTTTAATCCGTCGTTCTGGTTCGAGATAACTAAAAAAGAAAAACTTAATTGCGAAGCGAGAGCGTGCATTTACCCAGCTTTCTTGAGGATGTTCTAACATTTGCTGCCGCCAAAGTATCCGTCCTTGTTCGGTAATGCTGTAAATTTTGCGTCCCGACCCCCCTTCTCCTTCTGCTTCGGTCATAACTGAAATCGCTCGCCGTTCTTCGAGTCGCTTCAGAAGCGGATAAATTGAACCATAATTAACGCTGATGCATCCGCTCATAAACAGTTCGAGCTGCTGTTTCAAATAATATCCATGGAGCGGTTTTTGTTGTAATAATCCTAAAGCTGCTAATTCGAGCATTTTAATTGTTTATATCAGCCTGATATATTAAATCAATATATTAAATTGTTGCACCTAACCATAATAATTTTTTAACATAATTTAAATAGCCTCATGCCTGCCTGACTCAAACAAAGTTAAAGTGACGGCATCAGGACTGTTTCTGAGTATAAAGCTCTCGATACCCAAAACCCATTCCGCATCGGGCAATTAAACGAAAAAATCAATGTAGGAAAGTAACAGAAAATGGCAGCCTCAGAATCTCCTAACTACCCGAATGAGCCAGAGCAGCCCCCACAAATGGCGAATGCTGCCGGACGGACGAGCGATAAATCTCCACGGCAAAATTCAACTCGATCGCAAAGACCTTGGTGGATCGCTCTGGGAATAGTTTTTTTACTGGTTGGTGGCGGTTTGGGTTGGCGCTGGTGGCAGAGCAACCAAGCCCAAACGGCAGCCGATCCAGCAGCAGCTCAAGCTCAAAGTGTACCAGTTCGACTAGAGAATGTACAGACTTCGACCATTGAAGATTCCGATAGTTTTGTAGGTAATTTGGAATCTCGCGAATCAGTCACCCTCAGACCCGAAATTGAAGGACGGGTCAGTCAAATTTACGTTCGCTCAGGCGATCGCGTCGAAGCCGGAACCCCTCTAATTCAGCTCAGCCCTGACAAGCGAGAGGCAGAACTGGCAAGCGTCCTAGCCAGTGTCAACTCTGCCCGTGCCCTAAGGGCTAATGCTGCTTCCGAGCTCCAGGCGTTGGAGGCAGAGCGAGCTGCTGCTGTTGCTGAAGTCGAACTTCAGGAAGAAGAATTTCAACGCTATCAATCCCTCGTCGAAGCAGGAGCTCTGCCCAGACAAGAGTTAGACCGCGTCACTCGCGATCGCGCTGCGGCGATCGCCCAACTAAATGCAATTAAACAAAGGATTGAGGCAGCCCGTTCCAGCCTAGCCGAAGCTGAAGCCGGACTTCAACAGGCTCAAGCCAATGCGAATCTTGCCAGTGCTCAATTAGAAGATGCAACCATCGTTGCTCCGTTTGCTGGAATTGTCGGAGATATTCCCGTTAGAATTGGCTCATTTGTGGGCACGAGTGATGAGTTAACGAGTGTTACCACCAGTCAATCCTTAGACTTAAGATTGTCAATTCCCATTGAACGGAGACGGGATCTGCGTCAGGGACTGCGGGTTGAATTGAGCGATGCTCGGGGAAATCCTTTAAGAACGGGTCAAATCAGCTTTATTTCTCCTCAAGTCACTGCTAATGCTCAAAGCATTCTGGCTAAGGCAACTTTTCCCAATCCAGACGGTCAACTGCTAGACCAGCAATTTGTGAGAGCTAGAGTCATTTGGAGTGAAGGTTCCGGTGTGGTAGTCCCTGCCTCGGCGGTTTCTCGTTTGGGGGGACAAACCTTCGTGTTTGTAGCAGAGCCCCAAGAAGCGTCTGGTCAACCACAGGAACCAGCAGGGCAAACGCAACTAATTGCTCGACAACGACCAGTACAGTTGGGAGAACTACAGGGCAATAACTATCAGGTAATCGAAGGACTCGAACCAGGAGAAACGATTGTCGTCTCGGGCATTCTTAACGTAAGAGATGGAGTTCCCATTACCGCTGAAAGACAACCACCCCAACAATCAAAACAACCATCTTAGGAGCGATCGATTCTCTAACTCTAATTTGTAGGGCAACTCATGTTTGTCAATATTTTTATCAAGCGACCCGTTTTATCGATTGTCTGCGCTCTGCTCGCCTTACTTTTGGGAGCCGCTACGATTCCGACGCTGCCAATCGCCCAGTATCCTGAAATTAGTCCGCCCCAAGTCAGCGTAACCGCTAATTATACCGGAGCTAATGCCGAAGTTGTCGAAAGTACGGTCACCAATATTTTGGAGCGAGAAATCAACGGGGTGGAGGGCATGCGCTACATGACCTCCAGCAGTAGCAACGACGGTACTAGCAGTATCAATGTGACCTTTGATGCTTCGCGAAATGTGGATCTGGCAGCTGTAGACGTACAAAACCGCGTTTCTCTAGCCGAACCGCGACTGCCAGAGAGCGTACAGCGTACGGGAGTGACGGTTACTAAGCAAACGAGTGGCTTTCTACTGGCGATCGGGCTATTCAGCGAAAATGGAGAGTATGACGATATTTTTCTAAGCAATTACGCCGATACCTATATTGTCGATGCCATCAGGCGGATTAACGGCGTGGGCAATGTACAAATTTTTGGCGAACGTCAGTATGCCATGCGTTTGTGGCTCGATCCCCAGCGGCTGGCAGCACGGAGTCTCACTCCTCAAGATGTGGTCACTGCTCTCAATGAGCAAAATTTGCAAGTGGGAGCGGGGCAACTCGGTCAACCACCAATACCGTCAGAACAAGAGTACCAAATCGATCTGCGGGCAGTAAGTCGACTAACAGACCCCCGAGAGTTTGAAGAAATTGTCCTGAGAACGGAAGATGACGGTACGCTTATTCAGCTTAGAGATGTTGGTCGAGCAGAGTTAGGAGCAGAAAACTACAATTCATTCTTGAGGTTCCGGGGTCAAGAAGCAGTAGGTTTGGGAATCTCTCAGCTGCCGGATAGTAATGCTCTCGAAGTTGCCCAGGCTGTCAAAGACGAAATGGCGCGATTGGCTGAAACCTTTCCTCCAGGCATGCAATATCAGGTGGCATTCGACACGACCTCATTCGTGCAAGCTTCGATGAGGGAGGTTGTAATTACATTATTTTTAGCAGTTGCCCTAGTTATTTTAGTTATCTTCCTCTTTTTACAGGACTGGCGCACCACCCTAATTCCTTCGATTACCATTCCCACTGCCTTAATCGGTACCTTTATTTTTATTAGAATTTTTGGCTTTTCGATCAATACTCTCACTTTGTTTGGTTTGACTCTGGCAACTGGAATGGTGGTTGATGATGCGATTGTGGTCGTAGAAGATATCAGTCGTTTGATTCAAGATAAGGGGTTGAGTCCTCGTCGGGCAGCTATTGAAGCCATGAGCGAACTCTCCAGTGCGGTAATTGCTACCTCGCTGGTACTGATGGCAGTTTTTATACCCGTAGCGTTCTTTCCCGGGACAACTGGGGCGTTATATCGTCAGTTTGCCCTGACTATCGCCTTTTCGATCGGAGTTTCTACCTTTCTGGCGCTTACGCTTACTCCCTCTCTTTCTGCCTTATTACTACGACGTGGTCAGGGACCGACGGGTTGGCTCGGTCGATTGTTTGGTAAATTTAACCGGGGATTGGACTGGACGCGGCGGCGTTATCAGCGATCGCTACGAGGTCTAGTGCGGGTTAAAAGTATTGTCATTGGATTGTTTGTGCTTTTGCTGGTAGCTACCGCTTTCATGTTTACCAGGGTTCCTACTGCCTTTTTACCCGAAGAAGACCAAGGATATTTCATCACCGTCGTTCAGGCACCGGAAGGCGTATCCCTCAACTATACCGACAGAGTTATTCGCCAAATAGAAGAAGAAATTCTGCCCATGCCAGAAGTAGTAGCAACTTTTGCGGTAGGAGGCTTTAGCTTTAGCGGCAGTACGGCTAATAGCGGCATCATCTTTACTACCCTTAAACCCTGGAATGAGCGCACGGGACCGAATCAATCCGTTGAAGCAATTATTGGCAGGCTCTTTCCTATCTTTTCCCAGATTACGGAGGCAAGAGTTTTACCGCTCAATCCTCCAGCCATTCAAGGATTGGGTACTTTTGGCGGTTTTACCTTTCAACTTCAGGAGCGCCAGGGCAACGAAGATTTGACTCCCTTAGTACAAACTTTGGGGCAAATTTTACAGCGTGCCAACCAAACTCCCGGTCTTCAGGGGGTATTTAGTACTTTTGCTGCCAATACTCCGCAACTGCTGATTGAAGTCAATCGCAATCTCGCTCAAGCTCTCCAAGTTCCGATTAATGATATCTTCGATACTTTAGAAACCGCGATCGGTTCTCGTTATGTCAATGACTTTACTTTGGGGCAACGTAACTATCGAGTGTACGTTCAAGCAGACCAAGATTTTCGTGCCCAACCGGAAGATATCGGTCAGCTCTACGTTCGCTCTGCTCGAGATGAAATGATTCCCCTGAGTAACTTGGTAACCGTAACCCCTGCCACTGGAGCACAGACCATCAATCACTATAATTTATTCCGAGCGATCGAAATTACGGGCTCTCCAGCTCCGGGTTATAGCTCTGGTGATGCTATTAAAAAAATGGAAGAGGTTGCGGCTGAAGTTCTTCCACCCGGATTTTCTTACGAGTGGTCGGGTACCTCTTTAGAAGAAATTGAATCGGGGGGACAAGCTCCGTTAATCTTTGGATTGGGTCTAGTTATTGTCTTTCTGGTTTTGGCAGCCCAATATGAAAACTTTATCGACCCCTTGATTATCATGCTGGCGGTTCCCCTAGCCGTTTTGGGCGCACTGTCAGCTCAATCTTTTCGAGGATTGGAAAATGACGTTTATTGTCAAATCGGTCTGGTAATGTTAATTGGTTTAGCAAGTAAAAACTCGATTTTGATTGTCGAATTTGCCAATCAATTGAGAGAGGAAGGACTTTCTATTACTAAAGCAGTTATCGAAGCCTCACAGGAAAGATTGCGACCCATTCTCATGACTGCTATATCTACCTTGATTGGTATTTTTCCTCTGACGATCGCCACCGGAGCCGGGGCAGGTAGCCGTCAATCCCTGGGAACGGCAGTCTTTGGCGGTATGTTTGTAGCGACATTTTTGAGTTTGTTCGTGGTGCCGGTGCTTTACATCGTTATCACAGGTTTTAGCGATCGCCTGAGCGAACGATTGAATCTTACTTCTGCTCCAGAAGAGGAAGAGTATGATAATTAATGCTTTAGCTAGCAGTCACTAATGGTGGCAGCAAGCGTTCTAGCACCTGTTTGAGCACCATCGCCGTCCATTCGATGTCCTCTGGGGTAGTATCTCGACCGAGAGTCAAGCGAATACCTCTTTTAGCTGCTGTTTGGCTATAGCCCATCGCCAGTAATACCGGACTGGGACTGACTTTTCCACTATGGCAAGCCGAACCCGCACTAATGCCAATGCCAGCCAGATTTAATTGACGGACGATAGTTTTGCCCGTCACCTCTGTGGCGCGAGCGGCAAAGGAATCGCTTAAAAGAAAACTAATATGATGGGGCAGGCGATATAATCTATCTCCCGTAGGGAGCAGATGAGGACAATCTGCTAAAAGCTCGAACAAGCGATCGCGCATTGCCCTCAAACGAGGAATTTCTGCTGCCATCTCTGCCGCAGCCAACCGAGCTGCCACTCCCAATCCAGCGATCGCAGGCATTGCTTGCGTACCGGAACGTAACTGTAATTCTTGTCCGCCACCGCCTAAAAGCGGTATTAAATCTACACCTTTACGAATATATAAAGCCCCAGCACCCTTAATGCCATAAAGCTTGTGAGCTGATAAAGAAAGTAAATCCACCTCTAACTGCTCTACGTCAATGGATAAACGTCCCGCTACTTGCACCGCATCTGTATGAAATAAAGCCCCGTGACTGCGAGCAATTCGGGCTAGTTTTTCGATTGGTTGAAGCGTCCCTACTTCGCTTTGTCCATAAATAATCGAGACTAACACTGTATTTGGTTGCAATGCTGCTTGTAAGTCTAAAGGGTTGATTCTACCCTGACGATTTACTGGTAATCGGGTTACTTGCCAACCCCATTGTTCTAATAACTTAGCTGGTTCGGCGATCGCGGGATGTTCTACGGTAGAAATAATTAGGTGTTGGGGAACCGGGTATTTTCTTGCCACTCCCATAATGGCTAGATTGTCTGCTTCTGTACCTCCAGAAGTAAAGATAATCGACTCCGGATGAGAAGAGTTAATTAAACCAGCTACTTGTAATCTAGCAGTTTCTAGAGCAGTAGCCGCTTCTTGTCCCCAAGCGTGCAAACTAGAAGGATTGCCCCAGTGCCGAGTCATAATCTCTTGCGCTTTGGCGATCGCTTCGGGACGAGGTTTGGTTGTCGCACTATAATCTAGATAAATTTGCATAGGAATATATTGAGCCGACAGCAGATTATTATTAATGTTGAATTTTTAATTGTCTATCTTCCTGGTTTGACTACATTGTAGTCTTCATGGGATACAACTGCTTCGGGAACGAGCAAATTGCCACAATCGCGGCAAATTAAGCGGTAATTCCGAGTAACGGGGATGCTAATGACAAAGCGATCGTGACGCAGCCGCTTACCATGAAACTGACGATAGTCCGAGCGAATCTGTAATCGCTCGATTATGCGACGAGATTTAATTACAACATTTTTCGGTAAATTTCTCAGATCGATTGGATCGCGGGCAAAAGCTGCTTCCCACTCTAATTTATGTTGTCGTTTTTTTTCCCATTCAGAATTATTTTTGTTGTTTCGAGTTAATTGAGGATGGAGTGTAGGAACCGATAAAGAAGCCTCATTAGACTCTAACTTGTGTTCACTACTCGCTTCTAATTCTTTTTGAACACAGCGATGACAAACTCGACCATAACCTTTATGACCACAGGAAAATTTTTTCTTTCTCCTCGACATACCATCTTTCCTTACTCGTGCATTAGCAGTGAAAAGTTTTGCTTTTATCCAACTTACAGAAAGAGGGGAATCGAGAAAAGGTTAGGTGTTAGGTTTGTTATACTGCTTAGCCTTATGTGAAAACAGCACTTTGAGACTGTTAGTGAAGCTGATTAACGATAGGCAGGTAGAATTGAGTTGTAGAGTTTGAGCTACTAAGATTTGTGACCAAGCCAAAACCAACCGATATTTGCCAAGTACGATGTTTCAATATAGAGTTGGTCACTCAGGTCAACCAAGCACTTCCACGAGATGACTTGCTGGAAGATGCTCAAATCCTTTTCGGTGCTTTAGCAGATAAATCGCGCCTGAAGATTCTTTACGCTCTTAGCAACGGTGAAGAACTTTGTGTCTGTGATGTCGCTTCTTTGCTTGAAATCAAGATCGCAACGGCTTCTCATCATCTACGAAAACTGCGCGACCTCAAAATCTTAAAGTACAGAAACGATGGTAAACTGGCTTACTACTCCCTGAAAGATCGGCGCGTCGCTGAGATTCTTCACCATGCTCTAAAGCAGCTTGTCGAGTAAAACATTCTAATGTTAGTTTGAATGTTAGTTTTTTTTGTGATAACATTCCAATGTTAATTTGAACGTTTGAATACAAAGTCTAGCTATGGGCGATAATTGCTGTCAAGCCAAAGCCTGTGAGTTATCGAAGCTGAAAAAACAGCAAGCCAAGGTACTTTGGGCAGTTCTGTTCATCAACATAGTGATTTTTGGGATCGAGTTTGGGGCTGGTATTCGAGGAGATTCTCTGTCTTTAACTGGGGACTCATTGGACGATCTGGGGGACGCATTGGTTTATGCAAGCAGTTTGTATGCCATTAATAAGGGTATTAAAGCTCAGGCTGGGGCAGCCTTCCTCAAAGGCACGATCATGTTTTTGTTTGCGATTGGAGTTTTTGCCAGAGCAAGTTATCAGCTATTTACAGGCGCGAGTCCAGAAGCAACTATCATGGGCACGGTTGGAGTTGTGGCGTTACTGGCTAATTTGCTGTGTCTGTTGCTGTTGACCCGTCACCGAAAGGATAATCTCAATATGTCTTCTGTTTGGTTGTGTTCCCGCAACGACATCATTGCGAATACATCTGTTCTTGTAGCAGCGGGGTTAGTTTTTCTGACTCATTCGATTTTGCCGGATTTAGCTGTAGGTTTGTTGCTAACGTTCATTTTCGCAAAGTCGGCGGGGAAAGTGCTTTCGCAATCGTGGAGAGAGATGCAATAAGCATAAAAAACGTAATATCGTAATATATTATCAATTGTGCAGTAGCGACACAGTATAACAAGTCGATGAAGCGGACAGTTGAGAGATCTTGGTGAGGTTGCAAAGGTTATCTGCCGCCACTTATCTTGGTCGATAGCAGGAATCAGTAGAGACGTTCCGGTGGAACGTCTGTGTCAGAAGTTTATTGCTTGGCGATCGCTAAGTCTGGTTCATCAGTTTGATCGGTAATCTTAAAGGAACTGTAGTAACTGGCAACAATAGCTAGCATAAACCACCACAGAATACTGATTTGTGGACGATACCAAACCGTATCAAAAACACCTTGGACGAGCAATCCCGCCATCCCAGCAATTGCTGCCATCAACCAAAATCCCTGACGATTGCCCGCAGAGCGCAAATGATTGAGCTGACGGATACCAAAATCGATGGTGACGGCAATCAACCACAAAAAACAAACCAATCCCAGATAGCCCATCTCTACGACATGTTCGAGCAAAACCGAGTAGGAACTGAGAGCGGGATAGCGACTGTTCATGTAGCGCGGATAAACTTTGTTAAAAGCTTCGTTACCGGGACCGATACCAGTAATAGGATAATCGCGAATCATTTTAAATACAGCTTCCCAGACATTCATGCGAAAATTGTTGCTGCTATCTTCTCGTCCGGCAAAAATACTCGTAATCCGCAATCTTAAAGGTTCTACAGTTAAGAAGGCTACGAGCAAGAACCCTGCTAAACTACCAAATACCAGGGGTAACAGCCAAACTCGCCAAAAATAAGGCAGATAATCTCGCCACCAAAAACGCAGTAATAAGAGAAAAACGAACAGCAAACCTACCATAGCTAGCCAAGCACCGCGACTGTCCGTAAAATATAAGCAGGCAGAATTTACGCCCACCATGGTTAGGGCTAGAGTCTTTTGTAGCCAACCCTGCCAGATAAAAACTGCGGCAATGCTTAAAGCGATCGCTGGCAAAAGGTATCCCCCCAATAAATTGGGATTGCCCAGATAGCTATAAACTCGCGTCTCGTGTGCCAAAGGAGAGTTGGGGTCGTTCCAAGTCGCTAATTGTTGCACGCCAAAAAACTGTTGGCGTATGCCATAGGCACTCACCACTAGAGCAGTAAGCAAAAAGGTGGCGATCGCCCAATTGGTGAGGCGAGAAGAACGCAACACTCTAGCTGCTAAAGCAAACATGACTAGGTAAAGAGTAAGTTTCACCCAGCCAACAATAGCCTCCTGCTTTACCGGAGAAAAAGCTGTAGCGATCGTCGCTATGAACCAGTACACCAAAACCAAAACATGAATGGGCGTTATACCTAGTGGTTGCTCTTGGGATAAAGTGACTATTACCCAGTAGGCAGCCACAGCTAAGAGAAGAAGACCAATAAGACTAGTAGAGACAAAAGGACTGAGTATCAGCAGCAGACAAAGCAAGCAAGTTCCCAAGGGTTCTGACCACTGCAGCAACCAGCTGCCTCGATACCAAGGGGATAAAATACCAACCAAGCGGTAAAAATAGCTCCCACTGTGCCACTTATTTGAGTGCAAATCTGAAAGTAATATTTTCGTCCAAGCCGACATGGATAGATGTAACCTCGAAGGACAAGGCTCATTCTAGCCTATAATTTTCTTCAGACTCTATCCTGGGTAATTTCAAAATATAGCGATAGCCCGATTCAGGCGTTCCCTGAACGATAACCTGACCGCCATGAAGCTCGACTAGATGACAGCTTAATAGTAAGCCCAAAACATCACGAGAAATTTTTTCTTTGTTATTAATATTTCCTCCATTATTAATATTAATCGCGCTCATGAGGGCAGAAGAAGTTAGTACTTGATTACCCAATAACACGTCACTCATAAGAAGATGCTTATTTTCGGCTTTAGTAGACCGACTAAGGGCAAGAGCCTTAGTTACAGATTGAGAATAAAATTCAACTTGATGTAAGCCATCACCTAGCCAGGGATGAGACAGCCAGACAGCAATGTTCAAAGCTTGATTTCTGCGAGAAACGTGTACGCGCACTTCCCCACCCGCTTCAGCTATCTCTATAACATTAATTATGAGGTAGTAAAGAGCCTGTCTTACTTTATCCTTATCTAATAACCAAATACGATTGCCTGGCTCTACTGATAAACGAAGTTCCTGCTGCTGCTGCCTACCAATGTCAACTAAGCTATTTATGACTTGCTGGCAGATCATTTCAATATCGACAGAAGATATTTGTAAATGGGAATCCTGTTCGCTTAAAACTCCTAAATTGACAATTTCGTCAACCAAGGAAATGAGACTTTGACCACTGTTATGAATAATTTCTAGGTATTCTCTTTGTTTCCCAGTTAAGGGTCCGTATACTTCCCTACGTAAAACGCTAGCCATCCCAATTACTGAAGTTAAAGGAGTTCGCAGTTCTTGAGTCAGTTGGCTTAGCAAGTTCATCTTGATCGAACTAGTTGAATTGGCACCTTTAGATAGAGAAGTCAATCCACCCTGAATTGAAGGTAAATTGGGTTGCCACGAAGTTTTTTGAGCAACATCAATTGATAAGTCTTGATAAATTTCCGTTGCTTGCCGAGATTGGGTATTGAGCAGGCAATCCCGTTCGAATTCGCGTAAACACCACCGTGCAGTCAGAGCTAGAAATTCAATATCTTTACTACTAAAAAAGTGCGGTTCCGTATCCATTACCTCCAAACTACCGATGCAATACCCTTCGGCACTAATCAACGGAACACCTAAATAGGCTCTAATGCCATAATGTTGGACGAGAATGCTACTGGCAAAAACCGAGTTAGTTACGGTATTGTCTATAACCAGCACCTGACCGCTATCGACTACATAAGTACTAAAAGACTCATCGAGTGGGAGCTTTCGGTGAGAGGCCAATTGATTCATCAAGCCAATTGATGATAAACCAGCAGCCGATTTAAACCAAAGTTGTTTTTCTACTGCTAAGCCTAAAATACAAATTGGCACTTCCAAAAAGCTAGAAGCTGTTTGAGTTGCCTCTTCAAAAACGGGAACTGTATCTGTTGTCAACAAACCCAGCTTGTCCAGAATACTCAACCTTTGTTGCTGTCTGGCTATGGGCGTGAGACCATCTAAACGGCAAAAGAGTCTGTTTTTGGGTTTTGTCATACTAGTGACTCTTATCCCTCAATCTACAATCTACTGTTTGGATTTTTACTACTAACTTTTAATAAGGTTAGTTATTTTTTTTTGTTAGTGTTCGGGGATCGTGCCGCAGATACTAATTTATCTTGAATAAACAATAAGGATTATTCTTAAATATTTTGACAAGAAAAAAAAGAACTGCAGGAGCGTCCCCTTGCTTGCTACACTTAAAGTTCCCGAAAAATTGTCTGAACGAACATTTTAAGTAGAGATTTTTGGGCACGGATCGATTAAAAGACCAAAATTTTCTTTAGTTTACTGGCTGAAACTCCCACGTTTCTAGTTTTAAGACAAATAACGTTAGAATAGCAGCCAAAAATTAAGATTCAAGATTCGCTCGCCCAAACGGGATGAGCAAAAATCGAAGCTAGCACTCTAACACCTCTTAATTGATTTGATAGGGGTAAATGACCTTTAGGTGCGCTGAGATCCCAAGTAAATTCTTTAGGATAACGAGTCCAGTTGTTACCAGTTTTCCAACCAATTTTCGGCCAAAGCATAGCGAAATCTCTGCCCACAGACAACCAAATTTGTCTCTGTACGGAAAAACCAAATTTACCTTCTGAGTAAATGAACCAGAGGCGATCGAGAGTATATAAATCCGTAACAGGAAAATTTTCTACTTCTGTAAAGTAAAGCCATTTTCTCTTGAGTGCTGCTTCTCCTGCTAATTCACAAAGTTTTTGCAGCGTCACAATATCCGCACCCTGAAAATCTTGTTGTGCGAGTAGTTGTTGTAGAGGTTGATAATCGATGTTGCGTTCTGATTTAAGGGGTACTACTCCCCGAGGAAAATAGGTTTGGAGAAATTCTTGAATCTTGGGAGTATTAGTTTGATAAAAAGCTTGATAGGCTTTCCCCACTACGATATTAGCTGGTTGAGAACGACGAGAAAGCAAAAATTCCATTAATACATTATAACCAGCCTCACCTTTAGAGATGAGTTGGGGAATAAGCTCGAGTTGTTTTTTGTCTGATTTTGAGAGAAACTGATCGATCAAATCACTGGTATCTTCCATATAAATTTACTTTCACGACGGTTAGTCAATAGAGGAAAAAATTGCGCCGACAGTAACACCAAGTTTACGCTCTTGAGATTGGTCTGACCAAGTACAAGCATGCATTCCACACTTGTACGCCCCATCCGTCTCACGGTGGAGTACCTCGTATCTAGGTGTTTGTACTCGGTCGTTTCAGTGAGTCAATCCTATCATGATTTAAAAGTTCAAAGTTCAAAATGCCCAATGCCCTATTTTCAAATTTAATAACTGTTTAAGTTAAGCCAATTTTTTATTTATATAAAATTTAGCTTGCCAGTCATGACTCGTTTCGTAGCCTTGCTCGTAAGCAAAACGAACTAGCCGAGTGCAATTATCTAGATTGGGTTTGTTGAGGATCTTACTTTCTTAAGTGAGTTTAAACGGTGCGGAGTCGCTCGACAGGCGATCGCTAACTTGTTTGTTAGTATATCCCTGAATTACTTCCCAAAAAACTCTTTTTTTGCTAGTAGTTTTAAGCTAAAGAAGCGGATGTTTTAGATCGATTGACTAGAGCGAACCTTTTTGAAGGAAAATAGAAGGTATCAATTTTCCGAAAGGCGAGGAACACAATTGAGAACTATCTATTGCTGGCATGGAAAAATCAAAATCTACAACTAAAACTTTTTTCATCTCGATTTTCTTGATGAAAGATATTTGCCCTTGCCTGCTAAATTAAATATTTCCTTGTTTTTCGGTTAAAAGACAATCTATCCCGTAAATTATGCTACTACTAACTAGAGTTGCTTAGTTTAATTGTAATTGTAGCTGCGATCGATATTTTCTAACTTTCTATGTACGAGAAACTAACACCGCCAACTACTGGCTCCAAAATTACCTTTAAAGATGGACAACCGATTGTGCCTGACGAGCCAATTATTCCTTTTATTCGAGGAGATGGTACGGGAGTTGATATTTGGCCGGCCACAGAAAAAGTTATTAATGCAGCAGTAAAAACTGCTTATGGAGACAAGCGCAAGATTAACTGGTTTAAAGTTTATGCCGGAGATGAAGCTTGCGATCTCTACGGTACTTATCAATACTTGCCAGAAGATACCCTTAATGCGATCGCAGAATATGGCGTTGCTATTAAAGGACCTTTAACTACTCCGGTTGGTGGTGGGATTCGCTCTCTTAATGTGGCTCTAAGACAAATCTTTAATTTGTACGCTTGTGTTCGTCCTTGTCGCTACTATCCAGGTACTCCTTCTCCCCATAAAACTCCCGAAAAATTAGATGTAATCGTCTATAGAGAAAATACAGAAGATATTTATCTGGGTATTGAATGGCGACAGGGAGATGAAATTGCCGACAAGTTAATTCATTTGCTCAATACAGATTTGATTCCCGCCACTCCAGAACACGGCAAGAAGCAAATTCCCCTCGATTCAGGTATCGGCATCAAACCGATCAGTAAAACTGGTTCGCAAAGGCTGGTGCGACGAGCAATTCAACACGCTCTTCGCTTACCCAAATCCAAGCAACAAGTAACTTTGGTCCACAAAGGCAATATCATGAAATATACCGAAGGAGCCTTTCGAGATTGGGGATATGAGTTAGCAACAACGGAATTTCGAGCCGAATGCGTGACCGAAAGGGAATCGTGGATTCTCGGCAATAAAGAAGCTAATCCAGAGATTGCTTTAGAAGAAAATGCTCGTAAAATTGAACCGGGATACAATTCTTTAACACCGGAAAAACAAGAACAAGTTTGTCAAGAAGTAAAAAAGGTACTCGATACTATTTGGGAAACTCACGGGAACGGACAGTGGAAAGATAAGATAATGGTTAATGACCGCATTGCCGATAGTATCTTTCAACAGATTCAAACTCGTCCCGATGAATATTCAATTTTGGCAACCATGAATCTCAATGGGGATTATCTGTCTGATGCAGCGGCAGCAATTGTAGGTGGTTTGGGCATGGGTCCCGGGGCAAATATTGGCGATGATTGTGCCATTTTTGAGGCTACCCACGGTACTGCCCCAAAACACGCAGGACTCGATCGCATTAACCCGGGATCGGTTATTCTCTCTGGGGTAATGATGCTGGAGTATTTGGGTTGGCAAGAAGCAGCAAAATTGATTCAGAAGGGAATTGCCGGTGCGATCGCCAATCGACAAGTAACCTACGATTTAGCCAGGTTAATGAATCCTCCCGTCGAGCCTCCTCTGAAGTGTTCCGAGTTTGCTCGAGCAATTGTCGATCATTTTGTTTAATGGGGAACGGGGAATTTTAAACTTTGTAGGGACGTAGCATGCTACGTCCCTACAAAAGGCATTGATGACTGATGGAGGGGCAAACGGCAGAAAAGCCCCTACTATTTGCCGATACAAAAACGGCTAAAAATCCGATCTAAAACTGACTCGGTTACTTCTTCCCCTGTTATTTCTCCTAAAGCTTGAATTGCTCCGCGTAGGTCGATAGTCCAAAAATCGAGGGGAAGTTCGTTGTTAATGGTTTCTTGTACTTTTTCTAAGGAAGTTTTTGCTTGAGTTAAAGCAGCAGCTTGTCTTTGATTAATGGCGATATCTAAATTGGCTGCTGCTACTTTTCCCGTTTGAACCGATGCTAAGATAGCAGATTCTAAATTCTCAATTCCTTCATTTTTGGCTGCTGCAGTAGTTACTATTTGTTCGATTTGTACGGGATATTTGACTGTTTCTGGTGGAGCGAGATCGATTTTATTGATAACTAAAATCACCGGCAGATGTTGCACTTGTTGATAAATTTCTGCGTCTTCTGTCGTCCAACCTGCACGAGCATCAATAGTTAATAAAATGAGATCGGCAGAACGGGCAGCATGGCGCGATCGCTCTACGCCAATTTTTTCTACCTTATCTTGAGTAGCTCTGATGCCGGCAGTATCTAAAACTTGTATGGGGATGCCACCTACTACCAAAGTGGATTCGACCACATCGCGGGTAGTACCCGGTAAGTCGGTAACGATAGCGCGATCGCTCCGACTCCAAGCATTTAGTAAACTGGATTTACCGACATTAGGACGACCGACAATAGCTACTTTTAAACCACTACGTAATAATTCTCCGCGGTCGGCAGTAGCCAAGATATCTTTTACCCGTCCCAATACTGCTTCTAACTCATCCCTAATTTCAGCTTCATTCAAGGGAGGCAAGTCTTCTTCAAAATCAATCCTGGCTTCTACTTCTGCTAAAATATCCAAACAGGTTGTCCGTAATTGACGAATGGGATGGGCGAGTTTCCCCTGTAATCCTGCTAGAGCAATTTGGGAGGCCTGAGGCGATCGCGCCCCCACTAACTCGGCAATACTCTCAGCTTGAGTAAGATCGATTCTGCCATTGAGAAAGGCTCGTAAGGTAAATTCTCCTGGTTGGGCTAGTCTTGCTCCCTGTTCGAGGCACAGTTGCAATACTTGTTGTACGGGTATAATTCCCCCGTGACAATGAAACTCAATAACGTCTTCCCGAGTATAGGAACGAGGTGCGAGCATGATTAATAATAAGACTTCGTCTACCAGTTGCTTAGTTTGGGGATGACGAATATAGCCGTAGAGAAGGCGATGACTTTTCCATTTTTGTCTCCCTGGCGCATCAAATAGGGTACGGGCAATCTCCAAGGCTGTTTGTCCCGATAAACGGACTATACCGATACTTCCTTGTTGAGGGACGACCGCTGTTGCGATCGCGGCAATTGTTTCCCTCTGCTCGATTGTTTCTACCATTGATGAAAATGTATCAAAATTGTATATGTGCTGAGTTATTTTGTTGATTATCTTTTCTTTGAAGTTATTTGTTGTGTAGCATGAAAAAGAAGGAGAGATGTACTAATTCGTCAAGATAATGAATGAGAGAATTTTATTCAAAAGGTAATTCGCGTTTGTCGAATTTTTTTTCTTCACGCAAAAATATCTGTTATCGCCAAACTAAACGCAATCAGTTTTGGTGGCAGAGATGGTATCGTTTATACTATCTTCGCTTATTACGCTGGCAGGGAAAACCGGAATTTATTGCCAGGGGACTGGCTCTAGGAGTTTTTTCTGGCTGTTTCCCTTTTTTTGGACTGCAAATTATTATTGGCGTGATTTTAGCTACTCTACTAAGAGGTAATAAGGTTGCTGCCGCTGCAGCTACTTGGATCAGTAATCCTTTTACTTATGTACCTCTTTTTATCTTTAACTATCAAGTTGGTAAGTTTATCTTAGGTATAGAAATTGAGCTTGATAAGCAGTTAGATTTAGATTCTTTTTCTTCTTTTATGGAGTTAGGTTTTTCTTTTGCTGCGACCTTAGTTTTTGGTTGTTTTATGGTTGGTTTAATTGTTAGCTTACTTACTTACTTTGTTAGTCTTCATTTCTTCAAGCGTTTTCGTCAAAAAAGAAAAAGATATATAGACTATAGGCTGTAGATTTATACTTTAAATCTTTAATTGACATTAGATAGTTAAATTTGCTCTTTATTTTTGAACGACAATATTAACTAAGTCCTCAATTTTTTTAAGATTAGGATCGCCTGCTAAATAACCTATACCACGATGCAGATGCAAGCGAAATTGCTGTTTAAGGGTTTCTTTATCCGTGCCCAATCCGTCTTGATAACATCTTTGTTTTAAAGCAATTAATAAAGCATCGGCAATTTCTCCCCCAAATACATTCCACGTCATCTCTACGTTACTATCTGCTGGAAGGGGTACTGGTGAAGGAGTACTAGATTCGGCTAAAGAACGACATAATGCCCATCTACATAAAATATTCCATTGGTCGATCTTAGTAATGCGCTTGAGTTTGGTCAGTCTATCTTTAGCAGTTTGAGATAGACGAATGCGTTCTATCGGTGTTTCCATTAACAATCAATTACTAAGTAAGGCTAAATAATAATATATATTTATCAAAAAGCTATTAGCTAATTGATAATTGATAATTAATTATTAGCGTTTATAAATAAAAATACTCCATTATTAAATAAATAGAGTATCACAATAAAAGCAAATAGTTTAGACCTCAAATAAATATATATTAGCTATTTATTGGCGAATGCTTAAAGATGGAGAAAAATTATTTACTTGAGTAAGAGAAGAATTTTGTAATATGGCGATCGCTCTAGCATATTGCGGATCCGCTTTAGTTCCTATTAAGGAAGGATTATTCGCCAAAGATTGTTGAGTTTCTGTGTTTAGATCTATCTCGACATCGGGCGCGATTCCTTTATGATTGATATCTATCCCACTAGGAGGAAAGTAACGAGCAATAGTTACTGCCAAACCCGAACCATCAGAAAGAGAATGAACTGACTGTACCGTTCCCTTACCGTAAGTGCGAGTTCCCACTAAAGTAGCCCTTCTATTTTCTTGCAATGCCCCGGCTAAGATTTCACTAGCACTAGCCGAATAATGATCGACTAAAACAACTAGAGGCAGTTCCGTCAGGGCAGTACCATTAGCAGAAAATCTTTGATCGCCTCCTCTACGATCTATCGTGCTGACTATTGCACCTTTTTCCATCCACATGCGAGCAATTTCCACGCTCGAGAATAACAATCCCCCTGGATTACCACGTAAGTCTAGGACAAAACCAGATACTTGTTTTTTGCTAAGGTCTTCAATTGCCTGTTTCATTTGTTCGGCAGCATGGGAACTAAATTCATCTAGCTTGATATAACCCACTCGCAATTTACCCTCTTGATTAACGTTGTAATTGACTGAAGGTAATTCTATCTGTGCCCTCATGAGAGTTACATCAAAAACTTCTTGCCCCTGACGAGAAATTTGTAAGTTGACCTCCGTACCAATTTCCCCTTTAATTTCTGCCGAGGCTTGTTCCAAACTCATAAGAGCAGTAGGCTTGCCGTCAATCTGCACAATTTTATCTCCCGCTTTGAGTCCGGCTTCTGCAGCAGGAGAATTGGGAATAGGTTCGACTATAGTTAGCTCGTTAGTTTTTTCGTCAATTGCCAAACGAATGCCTACGCCTGACAGTTCTCCAGAAGTCTGATTGGTTAACTCTTCAAATTCGCTAGGAGCGAGAAAACGAGTATAAGGGTCTTCTAGTTCCTTAAGAGATTCGCGAATTGCTTGGTAAGCTTCTTTTTGATTTGCATAATTTTTACTGAGTAGTTCTTGACGCTTGTGCAGCCAATCTATTCGATTAAAATCTCTGTCAACAAACTCGTTATTTACGATTTGCCAGACTTCATCAACGATAGTCTTAGGACTATCTTGGAGAGCCGCTTTAACCGAAGAACTAGCATAAGTGACTGCTAAAGAAGTTACCGTCAAAATAGCGATACCCTTAGCTGGTACAGCTTTAATGATTCTGGCTGGCAAAGAATCCCGAGAACGAGAAGATGATCTTGAGTAATGATTCATGAGACGAAATTCAAGCAATTGAAGTCAATTCAACCCATAGAAACACTATGTTCGAGATTGGTTAGCAGCTTTTTGGCTCCGAGATATTATCAAGACTAATGACTAGAGATGAAAAACTCGATAATATAATTTTTTCGTAGTTATTCCGCTTTACCAATCTAACTATTAAGATAATAATTTTAGAGTTTTTGTGTGTATTCTATGTCTTATGTATAACATTTTGCCAAACTTACTAGAAAGGCAAAGGAATAGAGGAGGCAAAATTAAAAACAAGAAAATATTTTTAGCAATGACGGACAAACTCTAATAAAATATGTTGATGAATATCCCCCAGGGGTTTTTCCTGACGAGCTTTAGCTGAATAACACTTACCACGCTGAATATCTTCTAGTTTGACTAAGCCTAAATCCCACCCTTCATTAAGTACTAACTCATCAAGGGATACTTTTAGTGGGGCGTGATAAACATGACGAATTACTCGGCTATCAGCATAAGAGCGAAACTTAATAGGAGCAGCGATCGCGTAGTTAATTTCTTCGAGCAATTCTCTCTTCAATGCTGCTTCGGGAGTTTCTCCCGGCTCTAGATGACCGCCAAACAGCCCCCAATGTCCTGGATAGATAATATTTGGAAAATCGTCTCTCAACTGCATTAAAAAATTTCCCTCTTGGTAGAGGATTGCTACAGCTACAACAGCAGGACTCTCGGTCATAGCTATCTAGAAGTAACTTCCATTTCTAGTTGTTTTAACTCAAGAATATAAAATTCGCCCCAATCTTGCTCGGCAAGCGGTAGACTTTGGTATTGAACTGTACCTTTAATTACTACTGCTTCTCCTACTGGAGGAATAGTATCTGTAGTCACGATCCAGACACTACCACTGTCATCCTTTAATTGATAAGCACCGCTGCCTAAAAAAGGAGCTTTATGAGTCACCTTCCCTTGAAGATAAACTCGTGCTCCGTCCTTTTTTTGCTCGATCGCACTAATAGGAGTAAGCAAAAAGGTCCTGATGCCAAAATCGCTCAACTGCTGGCAACCGACTAAACCGACAACGACTATAGACAAAATACCTGTGTTGCGGAGTAACATCTTAAGATATCCTAAACCAGTAAGAACAACCGATTAGTTATCTCAGCTTAACTTCTTTTTTATTATTTGACTTTCGTTGCCATGCCCGCTCAAGCCGCTCAAATCCTCGATGGTAAAACTTTAGCACAAAAAATTCAGCAAGAACTGAAAGAGCAAATACCGATCTTAGAAGCACGTATAGGTCGTCCACCAGGACTTGCCGTGTTAATGGTTGGCGACAATCCGGCTAGTGCCGCTTACGTGCGTAATAAAGAAAGGGCTTGCGCCAAAGTAGGTATTGCTTCTTTTGGCAAGCATTTTTCTACCGAAATATCTCAGGAAGAACTCGAACAAGCGATCGCCCAACTAAATCAAGACGAGCGCGTTGATGGTATTCTCGTCCAGCTACCCTTAAGCGAACATTTAGATGCAGTTGCTGCCCTACAAAAAATTAGTCCTGACAAAGATGCTGATGGACTCCATCCCCTTAATTTGGGCAAATTAGTGCGATCGGAATGGGGTTTGCGCAGCTGTACCCCTGCAGGAGTCATGCGTCTATTAGAAGAATACGCTATTCCTATACCAGGTAAACAAGTTGTAGTCGTCGGACGAAGTATTTTAGTAGGAAAACCTTTGGCTTTAATGTTGCTAGAAAAAAATGCGACAGTAACGATCGCCCACTCCCGCACTCAAGATTTAACTAATGTCTGTCGCCAAGCAGATATCCTCGTAGCAGCAGTAGGTAAGGCAGGAATAATTACTGCCGAGATGGTTAAGCCGGGTGCTGTAGTCGTAGATGTAGGGATTAATCGCGTTGAAACTGACGAGGGAAAATCTCGTTTAGTTGGGGATGTCAATTTTGACTCAGTAGCTGAGGTTGCTAAGTATATTACTCCTGTTCCTGGTGGTATCGGTCCGATGACAGTGGCAATGTTGTTGCAAAATACCGTCGAGAGTTATATTCAGACCAATAAATAAATTTAATTTGCTCCTCTCATTATGTGCATTCGGGATATTGGTAATGTTAGGAATTTTGACTAACAGTTTAGCTCTTTGCAAATGACGCCAAGCTAACTATTGCTGAAATAAGCAAAGTTTATTTACTATTTATTTATGAAATTAAAATCCAGAATTCAGAATTTAGAACGTTTCCTAATCCCTGAATTCCGGATTAAGAACCAATATATCTCATCCGGTCATCTATCTTCATAAGCTGCTTATGCTGCCCGACGAGTAATTAAGCCCCAAATGAAAATTAGGATTATAGCACCGATGACTGCAAAAATAATACTAGGGATACTTAAAGCACCAGCTGTTGCCCCTGCGGTCGTGCCTAACAAGAGGTTACCCAGAAAACCACCTACTATAGCTCCTAGAATTCCCAGACCGATAGTAGCAATGATACCGCCACCTTGATGACCGGGGTAAATTAGTTTAGCTAAGGCACCTGCAATTAAGCCTAATACTAGCCAAGCTAGGATATTCATATTTATTCTCCTTTTTTCTCAATTGTTAATATTACTTGCGTTTAGTTAATCACTATTAGTAACTATATTTTGTTTAGTTGGCTAATGCTTCTATCTTAAAGAGGATAAATGAATCTATCTAATTAATGATATTGGAAGCTTATAACATAAATGTCTCGTTCACCTAGAATGGTAGCTTTATTTACGCCGATGCGTACTAGTTCTTCTTGTAAAGAACACAAAAACTCAAAAAACAACATAATTCGTCTGCCATAGAAGTATTTAAACGTATTTAGGGAAAAGTAAATAAGAGTCGACCTAACTTTATGTCTAGTTAGCTGGTGCTTGCAAAGTATCTACAGGAAATATCCTAACTTGTAAATTCACTGGTCTTTCTAGTTGACGGGACAAAAAATCTCTAACTACATTAACCTGATTTTGCGAAATTGAGCCTGAGGGAGCTGCAACTTCTATTTCTACCAAAAGCAAATCAGACTGAGAACTAGCTGTAATCGAGCGAATATTTTTGTCAGCAAAAATATCGACTTGTTCGCGAACCAATCTTACTACGCTGCGACGGACATTTTCCTGAAGCAGTAAGTCTCTAAGAGATAAGGTAAGAGGAATGCCTAACAAACACATAGCACAAACAGAGAACAATAGTCCTTGTCTTGCTTTAGCCATATTGCCATAAGATTGACACACAAAGACGATCCCGCCACTAAAAACAATGCCAGTCAGGTTGGTTAAAAATAACACTGACGCACCAACCGCTAAATTTATTTGACTGAGTGCTAGACCAATTCCTATTACACTAAGAGGAGGTACTAAAGCTACTGCGATCGCTACTCCCGGTAATGCATCTGCAATGCGTCGGCGCGAATTCGCAAAAGCTCCCGCAGCTCCTGCAGCTAAGGCAATACCAAGATCTAATAGAGTCGGATTCGTTCTTGCCAAAACTTCCGTATCTACTGTTCTCAATCCCACCAAGGTAGTAGCCACATAAGCAGTAACAATCGTTAAAATTATTCCTGACAATAGAGTCAAACTCGAACGACGAAGCAATCGCCTATTGGCAACTACCATAGAATAAGCAATCCCAATAATCGGTCCCATTAAGGGTGCGATAATCATCGCCCCAATAATAATAGCGGCACTGTCGGCTAGCAATCCTAAAGTAGCAATGATACTCGATAGCCCTAACATAAAATGGAAACTAAACGAGGGAACTGCCAGTCGCCAGAGATTACGATTGAGACCTGCAATGGGTATGGGTTTTTCTTGTAACCATTTCCAATCACCGCTCTGATTATTCCAGAATTGTCCTATTTTTTTTTTATAAATTACATACTTTTTTAAGGTTAGATATATAATTCCCCTGAAACGATTTGGATTTTGACTGAGCAAGAGCATGGGTAACTCTCCGAGCAATGGTAAGATTGTAGGCTAACAAATATTACGTAATTTTAATTAAACAATACTTATGCGGTAAGTATATAAAATTTTAGGTTGATAGATAAAAACTAACTATATGTAATGCCTAAGACTTACGCACCATATACATATAAGATATTTTTAGTAAATTACTTTAGTAATTTTTAATATAAATAAGTATTTAAGTGAAGTTAACGTCAATTTCAGTGGTTTAATCTAGACGTTTACACTTAGTAAGAGATATCTTGAATCAAGAAATTAATCAAATACTCGGGTATTAAATTAGATTAGTAAAATGAAAAATATTTTTTCAACATTAGTTAGTTTTTCTGTGTTAGCTTGTGGGAGTTTATTCCTCGCGATAGAAGGAGCTAATGCCTTAACTTTTGGGGGTGGTACTTGTAATGTTACTGATGTCAAAGCTAATATTAATGGTACTCTTACAAATTCTACTTCCTGTATAGGTCAAGTTAGCAATCCCCAAAATGATGTTCAAAGTGGTGGCAACCCTTTGCTCGGTTTTTTGAATGATGATAAATTGTTTGGTAACTTTAATTGGTCTTTTGCAGGAAAACAGGATATTGGTAAAACACAGCCAGTACCGTTTGAGCCAGGAACAGTAGATTTCGGTTTTAGTGTCGATCCTGCTACTGGCGAACCTAAAAATGGAACTTGGAATGTTACCCAAGCACTGAGCGGACCTTTTGTAATTAGTCTCAAGGCTGCTACCGGTTGGGCTGCTTATTTCTTTGAAAATGCTGATGAATTTGAGATATTTCAAGGCACTTGGGCTACTACAAACTTACAAAATCCGGCTGGTAAACAAGCTGCACTTTCTCACATTTCCCTTTTTGTCGCTGATACGCTTGATAAACCTCATCAATCAGTACCAGAACCAGCAACTACAGCAGCACTTGGTTTATTTGCTCTAGGTTCTTTTGGCTTTCGCTATAACAAAAAGTCATAGGGACTGAGTCAGACAGTTGTAATAATTCACTTGTTTATATCTCTAATTCAGGAATTGCCAGTAGAAAAATTTGATTAAAATTATCCCAAATTGATGATACCATCGAGTCTCCTGCGGAGGACTGGGGCGCGGGGCTTACAAGCCCCTCCTCCAGGGACAGTCCCTTGCGTTCCTGCCGGGTTCGTATTTACTCCGGACCCTACGGGAACGCGCTCCTGAAGTCCGTCGGGAATCGAATTCCCGCGCCCGACTCGCTAAATTTCTGCTACAAATTAATCTCTGTAAGGGCGCATAACCATGCGCCCCTACAAAATATTCTGTGGCAACTAAAAAAAATTGATACTAGCTCTACTAATGTTTCCTGAATAACACGATCGCTGATTGTATTAGCATTGCAGTAAATAGCTGTGGCGAGAAAGTGGCGATCGCCAAATCGAGAAAAAATTGCCAACAGCCCCAAGTTATAGTAAAATAAAAAAGACCGTTCGGTCTGAACCTAAGAGATTGTGTCCAAAGCTAAAGCAACTAGAGCTAATATTATTCAACAAGCTGCCGAATTATTTAACCAAAAAGGTTATTCAGGCTCCTCTATGGCAGATATTATGCGGGCTACTGGCTTGCAAAAAGGAGGTATTTATAACCACTTTAAAAGCAAAGATGAACTGGCTCTAGAGGCTTTTGACTATGCTTATCAACTCGTAAGTCAAAGAATTTGGGAGGCTATACGCACAAAGAGCCATGCATTAGAAAAGCTCAAAGCCTTAGTGTTAGTCTACCTCAATTATATAGACGATCCTCCTCTTGCAGGTGGATGTCCCGTTCTGAATACAGCTATTGAAAGCGATGACGCTCATCCAGCCTTACGCGATCGCGCTCGACAAGCAATGACTTCTTGGCGCAATCTAATTATTCGCATTGTCAACAAAGGCATTAATAAAGGTGAAATCGCCTCAGATGTCGAAGCAGAGGTAATAGCAACTATTCTCATTTCTACTATCGAAGGAGCAATTATGATGAGCAAACTATATCAAGATCCCATTTATCTAGAAAGAGCAGTTAGCCATTTGAATAATTATATTGAAACTATTTCCCCATAAATCTACAAAGCAACAAAATTTTTTCGAGAAAAACCGACCGAACGGTCTTAAAAATGACATTTTTTAATTAAATCCGATGTTTAATACTTCTCAAGTTCCCCGTCTAATTACTATCTCCATCAGCCACTACTGTGAAAAAGTCCGCTGGGCATTAGATTGGCTCAAGATTCCCTATGTAGAAGAAAGTCATGCACCGCCATTTCATCGTTTGTATACTCGTCGTCATGGTGGAACAAGTGTTCCGGTTTTAGTGACAGAAACCGATACTTTTGTTGATTCTACTGACATTCTGCATTATCTAGATACTATAGCCCCAGAAGTTAATCAACTTTATCCCAATCAGCCCGAACTGCGTCGCGAGGTAGAAAAATTAGAGGAATTATTCGACATTAAACTTGGTATTTCTACCCGTTGTTGGAGCTATTTTTACAGTCTCAAACAACCCGATCTAATCAAAAAAGGATGGTGTACAGGAGTACCGTGGAGAGAAAAAATTGGTTGCGCGATCGCTTTTCCTCTAATGTGTCGGTTGGTAGAAAGAGGATACAATATTACAGCAGAAGAAGCAGCCAGATCGCTGCAAAAAATTAAGACCGTATTCGAGACAGTTACCGAAAGACTGCGATCTCGCCCCCAGCGAGGCGCAAAGCGATCGGGTAATGAATATTTAGTAGGCAATAACTTTTCTGCTGCAGACTTAACCTTTGCGGCTTTAGCTTCTCCGGTTTTGCGTCCTGTAAATCATCCAATTTATTCTTCATCGATTAAAAAATTTCCATTGGAGGTAGTTGAAGTCATTCAAGAGCTAAGAAAGACACCTGCTGGGGCTTTTGCTTTGCGCCTGTATCGAGAAAATCGTTGTAAGAACTAAAAGTTGCCTTGTAGATTAGAGAATAGTAGTCAACTCAATCCCAGGAGATGGCTGATGAGAAAAGATGCCCGATATCTACTTGCCAAAAAACAAAGCGATCGCAAAATTACCATGCTCACTTGCTACGACTATCCACAGCTTTAAATGTTAAATCATCAAAAGAGATATTGAAAACCAATGTTAACTCTCTATTATGCTCGTCCTTCTCTCTATTCTCGCCCCGTGTGGTTAGCACTTTTAGAGAAAAAACTTTCCTTCGAACTTATTCCTCTCAAATTAGATGGGGACCAATTGACATCAAAATTTAGGAGTCTCAATCCTTTTGGTCGTATTCCGGTATTAGTGGATAATAATTTTCGCATTTTTGAATCTTCTGCAATTCTTGACTACTTAGAGGTTAAATATCCTATGCCTGCTCTTTTACCTACCAAAGCTGAGATTTTAACCAAGGTGCGCATGGTACAAATGATAGCGACAAACGAACTTTTGCCAGCCGTTGCCGGATTACTCATTCATGACCAAAATCCACCTGAACTAGAGTATGCTCGACAGCGAGCGATCAATGTTCTTGCTTTTTTTGAACAGATCTTAGAAAATCATCCTTATTTTGGTGGAGAACAGCTAACTCTAGCAGAAATAGTCTCGGGAACTATTATTCCAGATCTACCCAAGTTGGGTATCCCTCTTATAAACTATCCTAAGCTCGATAATTGGGCTAAGCGCCTGCTTTTGCGAGAATCCTGGCAACAAATTCAGCTTAGTTCGGAAGAACTTAATAATTTTAAGCGAAGCATGAGATTACTCCCCAAAATTTGGCAAAAACGCCGTCGCCAAAGAATGAATGCTCTTGCCAAACCGCATTCGACATCGTCAAGTGTGGCAAATTAAAGATCGAGAAGAAACCTAATTGCAGGAGATAGCTAATGAAAAAAGATGCCCGATATCTACTTGCCAAAAAACAAAGCGATCGCAAAATTACCATGCTTACTTGCTACGACTATCCTACAGCTTTATTGGAAGATCGGGCAGGAATCGATATTATCATTGTCGGCGATAGCGTGGGTACGAATATTTTGGGTTACCAAAGCGAGGCGGAAGTCACCCTAGAAGATATTATTCATCATCTCAAAGCTGTACGCCGAGGCGTATCCCAGGCATACATTCTTGCCGATTTACCTTATGGTACTTACGATACCCCAGAGAGAGCTTTAGATAGTGCTCAAAAACTCTTATTCTATGGAGCCGATGGAGTTAAATTAGAAGGACTAAAACAAGAAGTGATTACTCATTTAGTTAATAATGGGATAGAGGTTTGCGGTCATTTGGGTTTGTTACCTCAAACTCATACCAAGAAAGCCGTTCGAGGGAAAAATTTTGTTGAAGCCAAAGAAATAATTGAAGGAGCATTAACTCTAGAAAAAATTGGCGTATTTATGCTTTTGTTTGAGTTAATTCCTGAAGAAGTTGCCAAAATTATTACGGAAAAAGTAAAAGTACCGACCATTGGAATTGGTGCGGGTAGGTTTACTGACGGACAAGTTCTGATTATCAATGACATATTAGGCATGACGCCGCGTCAATTAAAGTTAGCCAAGAGATATCAGGACTATCAAAGTTTAACTTCCGAAGCGATCGCTCGCTATCAAGAAGACGTAGAAAAAACACTATTTCCGGCACGAGAAAATGTTCGTCCCATGCCAGAAGCAGAATTAGAGCAACTTACTCAATGGGTTCAACAAAATCTTTAACAAATAACGGAGATAACTGGTCTGGAAAACAAATAACACAAATTCGTGACCACTACTCAAAGCTAAGAGCAGTTCTCCAGAAAAAAGTGGCTAAAGGCACGCGCAGTTCTAGACGAGCTTGTCGAAAACTGCTGAGACGGCTATCTGGTCGTGAGAAACGTTTTCAGTCTTGGGTAAATCATAATATATCGCGCCAATTGATAGATAAAGCAGCTACTAATAGTCAAACACTTGTACTAGAAGATCTAACGGGTATTCGAGATAGAACTAATAAACAATGGAGAGGCAAAACTGAGCGTAGACGCAGCAATTCATGGGCATTTTTCCAGCTTAGAACTTATCTAATTTACAAAAGCTTAATGGCTGGAGTGGATTTGTTGTTAGTAAATCTCGCTTATACAAGTCGCATCTGCCACAAATGCCTTCATATCCATCCAGACAAGGATAAATCTTATCGCCACAGCAAAAGGTTTATCTGTGGTAATGCTGCTTGTTTGTGGAAAGGGGACTCAGATCTAAACGGTGCAAAAAATATTGCTGCTTTGGGGTTGTCTGTAAGCCAACCTGGAAGTTCGAGCTACTTGTGCTGTAACCTCAGTACCGATAGCTTAGGGCTACTGAAAGCCCCCATCCTCATTACTGAGCCACAGGCGAGTTAATAGGTGGGGGTAGTTTACGATACCATCTCATTACTATCTTTGGGTTGACTATGGTCGGGTAAAGGACAGCAGTTAACGTCGTTAATACATACCTTACCCCACTGCAAAGCCCACCGTACCAATTCTACTCGGTTACTAGTTTTGGTTTTGTTGAGAATATTACTGATATGATTATCTACGGTTCTTTTGCTAATATCTAACTGTTGAGCGATTTTAAGGTTGCTTAAACCAGTGACGACCAAATCTAAAATTTCTAGTTCTCTTGTTGACAAGAGTGCCGGATGGTCAAATTTGTCACTATCCATGAGTATTTTTTCCTTAGTACATCTACTTATTTCCTTTTATTGTAGAAGGTAATTATTACAACCAATTACCCACTACTACCTAAGCAGACCGATATTAAGGATAGGGGGCAAGTTCTTAAGTTCCTCCCAGGACGGATTTTCTTGTAGCAACCTTAGAAGGAAGATTTGAGCATTGCTGAGGGTCTTCAATTGGGTTACTTTGGATTTTTTTAATTGTTGAAAAATTGCCCATTAGCTTGAGAGTAGAAATAAACTCTATTAGATTAGCGTCATTCCCAAGATTTGAAATCGGCTTAGTCAAATACTAAGCTTTTTTTGTTCCTTCAAATTTCACGTTTATCCTACCGCGCACTTCACACCAGAAACCATTGTAAATTCTAAGCTTTCTTGAGCAATTGTTTAACTAGGTTATCTTTGACCATCATCTGGCGAAATACCTCCATCAAATATTCTTGAGCTTGTTCTTTGCTCAATTCTTTGACTTGTTCTTGGAGAATTTTTAACTTGAATTGTTGCTCTAGAGTTAACTGGGCGGGTACTTCCATAAATCTACTCCTTAAACATACTACTTCCCTATGTACAGTTACTAAAACTGCCTTTGATTTTTAATTAATCTAGCACCTGGATGATAAAATGTCTACCTTGTCAAGCAATAAATAATCTATGCAATAAAAATTAACACAATTACGATCGCTAAAAGGATGTTTCAGTGTAATTTGATGCGGAAAAAATCAGAAAAAGTTGTATCACCGAATAACACTGATAATCGATATAGTTGGATTTAAGAACGACTGCAGAGTTAAAAATCATGGATAAAATCAAAGACGCAATGGAATTTTTTCAACGGAGTGCGGGCAAATGGCGATCGCAGCGCACCACTCATCATCTACCCTTTAGACGAGCAGAAACTGGCGGATCGGATATTCAGGTTGAGGCACTAGAAGCAAACGACCCCAAGATAATTGAGATCTGCAAGATGCATGATGTAGAACCAAATCTAGCTATAGGAGGAGCATTTGTTAGCTGGGATGGTTCGATGGCGTGGGACAAAGAAGATGAAAACCATGAAGGAACCACTGTTTTTGCGCTGGTTCCTGAAACTGACAATCCCAGAAAAGGTAAATTGTTGCGCGAAAGAGGTTATGCCGAAATTGTCCCCGTTGCTGGCTTATACGAAATGGATGAAGAAGACGCTCTCGTCTTAATTACCGAATATGAGACGATGAGCATAGTCGAGCGTTTTTGGTTCGTCAATCCCAATCTACGTCTACGCACTAGTACGGTACAACGGTTTGGCGGTTTTAATACAGCTACTTTTTGCGCCGAGTGTCGGGTAGACCAAGAAACAAGCGAGTCAGAAGAACAAGAAGGAGATATCTCGGTTACTGCCTATGCTATTAGTGGCTGGTAAATATCAGTTATCAGCCAAAAATCAGGAGTTAGGAGTCAGGAGTCAGTTATTAGCACTGGTGACTGGTGACTATTCCCTGATAACTGAATTAGTGTCTCTGTAATATTTTGTTACTTTACTTAATTTTGAGTCTCCCAATACCTGTATGATTTGGATTAAGATTTTTAATATTTTGCAAGATATACGGAGGTTTTGACTTGTCTATTCCTCTACTAGATTACAAACCCAATTCGCCAAACACTCGCGTTGAGGGGTATGTAGTTCCAGGTGACGAACAACCCAAACTCTATTCGACAGAAAACCTGCTTTCTTCTACCGACATGGATGAATTGATCGAGGCGGCATATCGTCAGATCTTTTTCCATGCTTTCAAATCAGATCGACAACCTTTTCTCGAATCCCAATTGCGTAACGGTCAAATTACCGTGCGCGATTTTATTCGCGGACTGCTACTTTCGGAAACTTATAAAAACAGTTTTTATGACAAAAATAGCAACTACCGCTTTGTCGAACAGTGTGTTCAACGAGTGCTAGGACGAGATGTCTATAGCGAACGAGAAAAAATCGCTTGGTCGATTGTCGTTGCTACCAAAGGAATTGAAGGTTTCGTCGATCAATTATTAAATAGCGACGAATATCTAGAAAACTTTGGTTACGACACTGTACCCTATCAACGCCGTCGGATACTACCCAGTCGAGAACAAGGAGAAAGACCTTTTAACATCAAGTCTCCTCGCTATGATGGCTACTATCGGGCAATTTTAGGCTTCCCCCAAATTATTTGGCAAACTGAGGTACGTCGTTTTGTTCCTCAGGAGAGAAAATCCAGAACTGGCGATCCTTCTCAGTTCTTGGATATGGCAAGAAGTTTACCAAAAAGAGCTAATGTTCCTCCCAAAATTTCTGCGATGAATGTTAGCTTGGATTCCGTACCTTATCGGAAGTAATACTCGCTAATTACATCCAAGCATAATCCTGCTTTAAGAGGGAGTTGCGGATTGGCAGAGTAGTTTAGCTACAAAAGCTGAATTACGTTGTGAATCTGCGATCTCCCTCTAGTATTTTTGAGATCTATACGGTCAACTGACCCGGATAAGCGATCGCTTTCTAATTAGCATAGATAAATCCGGGCAAAGATTTAAAGCAAGACAAGTCCTGTTTGAATTATTGCTGTAGTGTTTGACCATGGTCTTGCCTTAAAACCGATCTTTATTTTGGCATTAAATCCAGCCAAGAAAGATGGCAATTACTATACCGATGCCAACTCCTACCGCGCCGCTGAAAAAATTAATAATAATTTCTAGGTTGGAATATTTGCCTATTTTTAAAGTATTTAGCTGGTTCATTGTCGATCGCCTAAAAGTGAAAATTGCATTTGTAACCATATTTTCAGTAGGGTCAAGCTATCGTACCATTGTGGTTTTACGGGAAAATTAAGAAATAATTATTGGTTTTTTACGTATAAATACTTACAAAATTAGTTTGATTTAAATAGTTTTTTAAAGTCAAAACCTACAGCGATCGAATTCAGTAAAGATAGTTTAAAATTAGCAATAAAAATAAAGTATTTTATCTTATTTTTTATTTTTTAAATTATTTTTTTTTGAATCTTTCGCTCGTGTATTTTGAGATTAAAGCAAATATAAATAATGGATATTTTGATTAATTTACGAGAAAAATAACAAGATTATATAAGCATCTATTATTCGAGCAAGCTTAATTTCTAAGAATAAAAAAGAATTTATATAGATTAAGTAAATAAAAAACAAGAAGTGTAATGTAGTTATCTAATCTTTGCAGTCCCTAAAAGATGCTAATTTGTGCTAAAATTTGATAGTAAACTTGTGTTTTATTTAGGTTTATAGGCTAAAAAAAGACATTGATCTCAATTTTTAGCTCTTAAACCAAATTAGTGCTTATCATCGGAGTTTTTACCCTATGTATTCCTCTCCCCAGGAACGCATTATTCCCACTGATTTAAGTAATGAAATGTCACGCTCTTACATAGAATATGCTATGAGCGTCATTGTCGGACGGGCATTACCAGATGCTAGAGATGGTCTCAAACCAGTCCATCGCCGCATTCTCTATGCCATGTACGAGTTAGGATTGACTCCAGATCGTCCGTTTCGTAAATGTGCCCGTGTAGTAGGGGAGGTGTTGGGTAAATATCATCCTCATGGCGATACAGCCGTTTATGATGCTTTGGTGAGGATGGCGCAGGAATTTTCGATGCGCGATCCTTTAATTAACGGTCACGGAAACTTTGGTTCGATAGATAATGACCCGCCAGCAGCAATGCGTTATACCGAATGTCGCTTGCAGGCATTAGCGACTAATGCCCTGCTAAGGGATATCGAAGCAGAAACAGTCGATTTTATTGATAACTTTGACGGTTCCCAACAAGAACCCGTTGTCTTGCCTGCTAGGATTCCTCAACTTCTCCTTAACGGTTCGTCGGGAATTGCCGTAGGGATGGCGACTAATATTCCTCCTCATAACTTGGGAGAATTAGTCGATGGTGCGATCGCCCTAATCCAAAATCCCGAAATTACTGAGACGGAATTGATGAAATATATTCCGGGACCAGATTTTCCTACGGGAGGACAAATTTTGGGAAGTGGTGGAATTAAAGAAGCGTACACTACCGGACGGGGGTCGATTCCTATCCGAGGTGTAGCCGACATCGAAACCATTCACCCTAGGGGTAGACAAGAAAGAGAAGCAATTATAATTACCCAACTGCCCTATCAAACTAACAAGGCAGCATTAATTGAGAAAATTGCCGAATTAGTCAACGAAAAAAGGCTCGAAGGAATTGCCGATATTAGGGACGAAAGCGATCGCAACGGCATGCGTATCGTCATCGAACTGAAACGGGACGCTTATCCTCGCGTCGTCCTCAACAATCTCTACAAACAAACTCCTCTTCAAGCCAACTTCGGCGCAAATATGTTGGCTTTGGTTAACCGCGAACCCCAGTTACTGACAATCAAGCAATTTCTCCGAGTTTTTGTTGATTTTCGCATCGAAGCGATTACTCGCCGTACCCAATATCAACTGCGCAAAGCAGAAGAAAGAGATCACTTACTGCAAGGTTTGCTGATCGCACTTGAAAATATCGATGCCGTGATTAGCTTAATTCGCCATGCTGCCGATGCAGCTGGTGCGAGAACGGAATTGGTTGAAGGATTTGGTCTATCTGAGATGCAAGCAGATGCCATTCTTCAAATGCAACTGCGTCGGTTAACTGCCTTAGAAGCAGAAAAAATACAAGCCGAACACGAAGATTTACAAAAACAGATTACTGATTTCCGAGATATCTTAGCTAGAAGAGAACGGATAGAAGGGATTATAGTCCAAGAAGTTACGGAGATTAAAAAAATTCATGCAACTCCACGTCGTACAGAGATTCTGATTGCAGAAGGAGAAATCTTAGATACAGACTTAATTGCCAATGAACAAGCAGTAATTCTCCTGACCGAACAAGGCTATATCAAAAGGATGCCCATAAGTACCTTTGGGGCGCAAAGTCGGGCAACGAGAGGAAAAGCAGCTGCCAAAATTAAAGAAAATGATGTAGTCGAACATTTTATTACTTGCTGCGACCACGATACAGTTTTATTCTTTAGCGATCGCGGTGTCGTTTATTCCCTTAATGCTTACCAAATTCCTGCGGCTTCTCGTAATGCTAGAGGCGTTCCCATCGTTCAAATGTTACCCATTTCTCAAGCCGAAAAAATCACCTCTGTGGTTTCTGTAGCTGAGTTTACTGAAAATGAATACTTGGTAATGCTAACGCGCAAGGGTAACATCAAAAAAACCGTTCTTTCCGCTTTTAGTAATATTCGTGCCAATGGTTTGATCGCGATTTCCCTCGAAGAAGGAGATGAATTGCGATGGGTACGCTTGGCAAGAGAAGAAGATAGCGTGATCATCGGTACGCGCCAAGGAATGACAATTCATTTTAAAGCCGACCGTCAGCAACTGCGTCCTCTCGGTAGAGCAACTAAGGGTGTCAAAGCGATGAAACTCAAACCTAACGACGAACTAATTAGTATGGATATCTTACCTGCCCAAGTAGTTGCCACGATCGCTACTAACGGCGACGACGAAGAAGACGAAAACTTAGAAACGGAAGAATTAATTACCGAAGAAGCAAATCTCGGACCTTGGCTATTAACTATTACGACTAATGGTTATGGCAAGCGCGTTCCTGTCCCCAAATTCCGCCTGCAAAATCGTGCGGGAATGGGTGTCAGGGCAATAAAATTTAAAACTGCCAAGGATTGTTTAGCTGCTATCGACGTAGTCAATCAAGATGACGAACTGATGATTGTCACCAATCGAGGCATTATCATTCGTCAAGCAGTAGATGCTATCTCTCCTCAGTCCCGTCATGCTACGGGAGTAAGGGTACAAAAACTAGATGGCGATGATGCGATCGCGGCTGTGGCTTTAGTTCCTCCTGCAGCAGATGAAGACGAAGCAGAGTAAAGTATTAATAAAATAAATAATCTTTGCTATTTTGTTTCTTACCGATTATGGCTCAGAAATTCTCCTACGCACGGGAGAACATTTAATCCTTGTGGCGATCGCCATTACTGTCGCTACTATTGTAGGCATTCCCCTGGGTATTCTTATCACCAGAAAGCCAAAACTAGCTCAACCAATTCTCGGTTTTGCTAACGCCTTACAAACCATTCCCAGTTTGGCTATTTTTGGTTTTTTGATTTCTGTTCCTTTTTTGGGAGGAATTGGTAAAGTACCGGCTATTGTCGCTTTAACTCTTTACGCTTTACTACCCCTGATTCGTAACACCTATATCGGCATTAAAAGTGTCGATCCGGCGATTATCGAAGCTGGAAGGGGAATGGGAATGACAGATAGGCAATTGTTGTTGCAGGTAGAAATTCCCCTGGCACTGGGAGTTATTCTGGCAGGAGTAAGAGTAGCCACAGTAATCTGCGTGGGAGTTGCGACGATCGCCGCTGCTATTGGTGGCGGCGGGTTGGGGGTATTTATTTTTCGAGGTATTGCCACGGTTAATAATGACTTAATTTTAGCTGGGGCAATTCCCGCCGCTTTCATTGCTTTGATGGCAGATTTTTTTCTGGGTTGGCTGGAAAAAATGCTTACTCGAAGAAAAATAAGGAAAGGAATCTTTAACCGCCTGCCGATCTGGGGATTGGCAGTACTTACTTTAGTGGCGATCGCTTTGGGATTAATTTTTGAGCGAGCAACTAGTCAGATTAATTTAGGGCAGAATACCATTATTATTGGCTCAAAAAATTTTACCGAACAGGTAATTCTTAGCGAAATTCTTGCCCAACAAATTGAAGCAAAAACCGACTTAAAAGTAGATCGCCGTTTTAATTTAGGCGGAACTTTCATCTGTCACAACGCGGTTAAAGCTGGTGAAATTGATGGTTATGTAGAATATACCGGTACTGCTTTTACAACAATTATTAAGCAAAAACCGATTGCCGCTCCACAAATAGTTTATGAACGAGTTAAAGCCTCATACGAGCAAGAATTTAATTTAACAGTAATGCCGTCTTTAGGTTTTGAAAATACTTTTGCTTTAGTTATTCGTCACGAAGATGCAGAAAAATTAAATATTAAAACTCTTTCAGAAGCAGCTCAATATACTCCTCAATGGCGGGCTGGATTTGGTTACGAATTTCTTACTAGAGAAGATGGTTATCCTGGATTAGCTAAAGCTTACGATTTTCAATTTACACAACCGCCTCAAGAAATGGAACTGGGTTTAATTTATCAAGCATTAGCTAACAAAAAAGTAGATATAGTTGCAGGAAATTCTACTGACGGGTTAATTCCTGTTTTGAATTTATTTATTTTAGAGGACGATAAAAAGTATTTTCCTCCTTATGAAGCCGTACCAATATTTAATCAAAATACATTGACTAAATATCCTCAGATTAAAGAAGCGATCGCTCAACTGGCAAGCCAAATTACTGCTGAAGAAATGCAACAAATGAATTATCGAGTAGACGAGCGCTCTATGCCAGTAAAACAAGTAGTAACAGAGTTTCTACTAACAAAATAGTAAATATAAGGCAAAATTGCTCGCTCAGCTCGCACGCGCGTTCCCCAAAGAGTGCAAAGCAACGCCCCTATTATTTCTTATGTAATTAATTTTACTTAAGTACTTAACAAAAAATATTTTGTAAATAATTGCTAAGATTTTTTTGTTTAGATTGTAATATTGATGAAGTGTAAGCGGGCAGTGCCGCATCGTCTCCCAGGGAAATATTCGCATGTTTTCAATACAAATTGTTTATAATATAGTATGTTGATTATCAGTTAGCCTAATCTAGCGTTTACTAGCTGGAGCGGAGGAACCAAATTGTGGGGCTTATTTCTGGCTTACTTACAGTTTTAAAACTGGAAAGAGCAAGAGAGGGATATCTCTCAATCCCAGCCCGTCAGCTAACTTCGTAGGCATTGAGAGGAGACTGAAAGGATAGTGTTTTTAGACGAACTAAAGCTCATCTATCAGTATCCTTGGCTGGTAATTATTCTCTACGTTAAGCCTGAACTTGACTCTAAACAAGAGCAGAACTATAACTACTCTTGAAAGTGTAGTCAAGAGCAGCTAACTAGCCATAAGAAAAGGATGAATTTATGTCTTGGATTATTATCTGAAGAAAGAGTTTACTGCTCCAAGTTTTAATAAATATTAAAATTACAAGTACAAAAACCAAGGCAAATAGTGCGGGGTTTGCTCCTTGTAGTCGCGCTCGGCGTACACAAAATGCGTCGAAGACTAGCTGGACCCTTGGCATTAAGGGCGAGACGCTGCGCGGTTCGGCAACATCCGCTTTGAAAGATCGCTTAACAGTATACTATTTGCAAGCAGTAATTTAGAATGCGATCGCATAATTTTTGAGCGGTTGCACCAATTAAGGTTAACGTTACTCAAAAGAGAAGAACTGAAATTAACAAAGTAGTAGTCTCGGGATTTTCATGCCAGAGTACCCTGGCTAGAACTATATAGCGTTAGCCAAACAAAAAAGCTTGAAAGGAGAATTAGCACCATGTATATCATCGGTGATTACGTCCAACATGAAAAAACCGGAAATATAGGTGAAGTTGTTGGCTACGGACATCGAATTGTTGAAGACGTTTATCTTACAACGATTAAAGTCCGATTGTTGAAAGGGAAAGATAAAAAAAGTATTGTAGAGGATGTCTTGAGTGAGTGGGCTCCTTTGGAGGAAGAGCTAACTTCGCAATTGTTTTCTCAGTAGCATCTCGATGAGTTCTTGTTAGATGTTGCTTAAAACCATAATTGATAGTTGTAAAAATTAGCAGTTGTTGTAAGCGTAGTCATGATTTAACTACGCTTACAAAAATTAAGCAAAAAACATTGCTAACTTGATGAGAGCGATCGCTTTTTTGGCAAATAGACAGTATTTTCTATTGTTCTAGGAATATGTCTGATTTTCACCTAAATTACGTTCCCACATTTACTCTATTGCAAAAGAACTCGTTAGCCTCCCTGGAGGCTCGACTCCTGCAAGCTTCTGCTCGCATTCCTGTAGGAGTAGTTATTCCTGCTCTCTACAGCGATCTGGCAAGTCCTGCCATGAAGCATATTATCGAAGAACTCGCGCAAATGGAATTCATTCAGCGAGTTTATATCAGCTTAGATCGAGCAGACGAACAAGATTTCCGTCAGGCACGAGCGATCGTTGCTCCTTTAGCAGAAAAAAGCTGCTTACTCTGGAATGACAATCCTCAAGTACAAGAGGTAATTCAAAAAATTGATAATTTGCTACCCCTGGGACCTCGCGGCAAGGGTAGAGCCGTTTGGACGGCATTGGGATATATTCTTACTAAAAAAGAAGTTGCTGTTTTGGCTTTTCACGATGCCGATATCCTTACCTATGACCGTAGCTTCCTCGTACGACTCCTCTATACCGTAGTGCAGCTACGCTATCAGTTTGCTAAAGGATTTTATGCTCGCTACGACGATCGCCTTTTTGGTCGTGTAGTTCGTTTGTTCTATTTTCCTTTTGTGCGTTCTTTGCGAGAAATTCTGGGAAACCTAGATTTTTTGGAATATATGGCAGATTTTCGCTACCCCTTAGCTGGGGAGTTTGCCATGTTTACCAGCCTTGCACGAGAAATGCAGTTTCCCTCTGACTGGGGAATCGAAGTGGGAATTCTTTCGGAAGTTTATCGCCTTGTCCGCGTTCCTCGCATTTGTCAGGTAGAATTAACAGGACGCTACGATCACAAGCATCAACAGCTTGGAACAGAAAATCAGCCAGGTCTCCAGAAGATGGTAGCAGATATTGCCCGTACCTTTTTTGCTCAAATCTCTGCTCAGGGAACGGTACTCAGCTACGAGTTTTTTCGCGCTCTCAAGTTAACCTACATTACTCATGCACGCAGTGCAGTAGTTGTATACGAAGCTTTAGCGGAGATGCACGATCTCACGGCGTACGATCTACACCGAGAACTAACGGCGGTGGAAACTTTTGCTCATGCTCTCGATCGAGCTTTTGACGATTTTCATCAGTATTTGTTTGGTTCTCCCTTGATTCCTGAATGGCGACGGATTGAAGTTGCTCTTGATGGCATTATGGAAGAGTTGACCGAAGCTCTAGATAATCTCTTATAAAAGCATACTAGTAACACAGACTGCCCGTGCCGCGATCGCCGATAATGGCAATATTGTTGTTAGAGAACTCGCTTCGTCGCTCACTAGCTCATTTGGATCGAGATTGATTTGGATGAACTCAGCCGGAAAGTCGCCCCTCCGACTGGTCTTCAAAACCGTGCTTGAGGTAGGGTAGGCGACCAACGAGTTACCATTGCTGGCACTTTTCCAATTGCCCCTCTCCAAACGACGCATGACCGTTTCCGTATCACGTCGCTTTCCAGTAATCTCAACGTGAAAGGGCAAAGCCCGTCATATCGTCCATACTGAATTTTATGATGACATTCGAGGCATACCACCAGAGTTTTGCGGCGGCGTGCAGCCATCCTTTTTATCCAGTCGGGTCGTTCTGCTTTTCCCTTTTGCGCCACGTCTGCAAGTTTGCGGATGTGGTGGACTTCGATTTTGTCCGTTGAGCCACAAAGTTCACATTCTTGGGCTAAGAGACGTTCAACCACCTCGCTGCGTTTACTCCAGATTCGACTATGACTAAGATCATCGTCAAGTGCGACCCATTTATTCCAGCGCAAAGGGACTGCTCCAAAATGGGCTTCTAATGGCTTCTTGAAGTCCCGGTTGACCTTCACCTGAAGTACCTTGTAAGTTCCCTCTTTAACAGATCTCAATTAGTAGTGAATAGGGAAGGCAAAACGGATTGTCAGCAATGGCACACTGACGGCTGGGGAGGTTACGAGCAAGTTCTTGCACCTGAAGTCAGGCCCATGATTGGTAAAGAACCAAACACAACAATTAGAGCGAACCAATGGAATTGTTCGACAGCATACTCGACGTTGGCATCGTCGTCAGAATAAATTTGCCAAAGCATGGGAGCAGACAGAAGGGACAGTACGATTAGTGGTCAGCTATTTCCACTGGATTTGGGTTCGTAGTCGAAAAGAAAATACTGCTGCGATGAGAACTGGGTTAGCGCTCGCCCCATGGAGTTGCCATGACCTGATTACCTATCCCACACTTTGCTGATGCACTACATCTTCAAACGATTAATTACTTCTGGAGTCACTTGGGGTCCTGGTGCGATGACATCTCGTTCGGCTAAGGCTGTATCAATTTGGGATTCATCAGCTTGTCCCAAGTGTTCTAATACATTAGAGAAATCATCAA
>JADEWQ010000034.1 GCA_015207585.1 Pleurocapsales cyanobacterium LEGE 06147
TAATATACAAGAATTGAGCAGAGCGTCTCCGATTCATGTCTCTATAAGCTCTTGCTTCAAAGCGCTCGCTCGTCCCCTAGTGTTTCTTCCCTCCATAACGGGTGTCCTCGCTCCCGTGGAGCGCTTTTAAGTAAGCTCTCCAATTATTGTGATCGCGAGAAACAATCTCTTGATATTGAGCAAGTGCCGCTCTATTAAATTGGATTGCTTCTGCTATTCCGGAATAAAATAACTCTGAAGCGTTAGCGGCAGAATCGATTTCCTTCACTGCTATAACCGATCGCTCAAACAGTAAGAGCATCAAAACAGCCGAGATAGTCAAAAGACAGACTGTCAAACTAATGTTATTTCCCTGCAAAGATCTCTCAATAACAATTGCCAGATGGTAAGGACTAGGATAAGTTGTATATAAAATTTAATAATTATTGATAAATGCTAAGACTAATTACCGACTTTGACGGTCCAATTATGGATGTGTCTGACCGTTATTATTGCGTTTACCAATACTGTTTAGAAAAAACAAAGCGTCCCAAACAACCAATTCACCAATTATCCAAAGCCCAATTCTGGGAACTCAAGCGAGCTAGAGTACCCGAACAAAAAATTGGGATTATTTCCGGTTTAGATGAAGAACAAGCCAGGAAGTTTGCACGACTGCGGCGAGAAACAGTTCACACTTTACCTTATTTGAGGCACGATAAACTTATTCCTGGGGCGGTAGAAACTTTAGAGAAACTACAGCATCTAGGTATTGATGTAGTCGTAATGACAATGCGCCGAGAGCAAGAACTAGAAGCCGCCTTTAAACAATACGATTTAGCTCGTTTTTTTCCTCGCGATCGCTGTTATTGTCTGAGCAATGACTATGTTAAAACTAGTGACGTACGAGACAAACCTTTATTGATGGAGAGGGCATTAACAGAGTTGCCCTCAGCTGCTGAAGTTTGGATGATAGGCGATACGGAAGCCGATATCGTTGCGGCTAAAACCCATAAAGTAAAAATAATTGGGGTATTATCCGGTATTCGCGATCGCCCTCGATTAGAACGCTATCAACCGGATATGATTGTCAACGACTTGAGCGAAGCTGTTGCTGCGCTCGTCGCCACTATCCCCTCAATTACCCGTAAATAAATAGTGCTACACAATTCAATTGTTCATGTCATTATTAACTAGAATCGAATCAAACAAATTAAAAGTTTAGCAAGTAATTTAAATACAAAAAGAGATTAACGGAGAAAGCAACTAACCAGCCAAAACAGACAAAAAGTTAGCACTGCGGCAAACTGATCGCTTCCTAACATGATTCCAGTTCCTTGACCGAGCACCAGGTTTGCCAGACCAGTGCCTATGCCAATTCCCAGTAATAAAGTAATAAAACTGAGTAATAAAGCACGTCCAAAACGTTTTTCTTTACGGTTAAGGAAATAAATATTGGCCGCAAATCCTAAAGCCATCAACAGAGGTAAGAGAGATGCTTCCGTATTTTGGGAAAATACTGAGATAGCAGCCAAAACTAAGAATACCCCACTCGACCAGAGAATTTCAGATTGAGATGGCGTGTCCAGCAATTGCTGTAGCCAATTAGGAGTATTATATTGGGGAACGGGAGTTAGATTAGGAGGTGTTTCGAGCGATCGCTCGGGAAAGCGAATGCGCTCGGGTACTTTAATCTTGCCTTCTTGTCGTAATCTCAGGCGATCCATAATAATTGAATCATAGGCAGCTTCGATGGTCTCGATGACTTTGCTATCATTCTTGTGTTGTTCGTAGAGTCGCTTTTTAGCATCCTGTATCTCTTCAAAAGATGCGTTTTCACCAACTCCAAGTAGTTCGTAGGGATTTTGCTCGCTCATCTTTGCTATCTCCTAGATCGTGCTCAATCTTGTTGATTTTGACAAATATTCATTCAAGCTGTCTTAGTAAACTTCCCACCAACCAAAAGCCGGTCCGACAAACCGAACAGTTAACCAAACAGCAACTATCATAACAATACCGATCCAAGCTCCCCTAGTCGTCCATCGAACAAACTGTTCTGCTTGGGTTTTAGTAATTGGTAACCAGGGAAGAATAGTTGGTTCTTGACCGTATTTATCACCTAATGCAGCTTTACGACGTTTTGCTTCACCCATAATACAAATATGATCGATCTCGCGATTATGGCTCGATCATAGCGTTTTCTGGGCACGGGAAAAAAGTGAACGGTGACTAAATAATGGGAGATAGTCTATAGCCTGTAACTGCTCGTGCCAATTCTCAATCCGCTGTTTTAATAACGGGTAAATGACTTAAGGGAACGGTGAAAGTAACGGTAGAACCCAATCCTTCACCCATGCTGTAGAAGGAAATATTTCCTCCCATCGCTTCTACTAATTTTTGGGATATGGCTAAACCCAAACCCGTACCGCCGTAAGCTTTAGTACGAGAGCCATCAACTTGAAAAAAGTTTTCAAACAGCTTGTCTTGTTTTTCTAGAGAAACGCCAATACCAGTATCGGCAACACTAATTTTGACCATACCGGGAAACTCTCGTCCATGATATCGAACTTTCTTTTTGCTTAGTTCGGCACTAACAATTACTCCTCCTTCGTGGGTAAATTTAATGGCATTGCCTACTAAATTGAGCATCACCTGTAACAAGCGTTTATAGTTACCGTAGATAATTACAGGTGTAAGGGTGGCAGGATATTTGATTTGGAAGTTGAGATTTTTCTGTTCTGCCTGGGTATGAGTCAAATTATCGACATTCTCAAACAAGTCCTCTAACTCTACATCGGTCAATTCTAAATCCATCTTGCCTGCTTCAATTTTGGCAATATCGAGGACATCGTTAATTAAATCGAGTAGGTGAAGAGACGATTTGTAGGCTTCTTGAAGAAATTCTAGCTGCTCATCGGCGTTATCTGCTACGCCCTCAATCACCAGTTTCAGAAAACCAATAATCCCGTTAAGAGGGGTACGGAGTTCGTGAGAAGTATTGGCTAAAAAATCACTTTTGAGGCGACTGGCTTCTTCAGCTCTAATACTGGTTTGTTCTAGTTCTTGATAGAGTTTAGCATGAGCACTCGCCGTGCCGACTTGTTCGGCTAACTCTTGTACTAATTCTAACTCCATTGCCGTCCAACTGCGGTAGCGATCGCATTGTTGCAGACAGATTAAGGTATTGCCCTCATTTTTATAGGCAGTCGATACCACCAATACTGACTTTTGTTGGTAAGAATCTGGCCCTAATAAATCTACCGCGATCGCTTGGCGAGATTGAATCGCTTGCTCGAAATAAAGCTCTGATTGCTTATCTATAGTTTGTCCCAGCATTGAGGAAATATCTGGCTGAAGGTACTCCGCTTCTACTTTCAGTTTTTCCGTGTTTGGACTATAAGAAAGAATCAAACAACGACTTACTCCCAGTGCTTGTCCCAAGTTATCTACTGTTTGTTGCCAAATAGTTTGTAAATCCAGACTACGGCGAATCTTACGAGAAATTTGGGTCAACAGTTTTTGGTAGCTATAAAGGGGAGCGGGTAATCTCGAATGACTAAACAAAGACATTTCTGCTTCGCTGAGAAGATGTCCGATTCCTAATACCGAGCAGGGTTCTCCCCGAGCCGGTAAAATTGGACTAATTACTAACTCGAAAGCAAAAGACTGACCTTGACATTCAAACAAGCAATAGCATTGTTCGGGGAGACGACGCTTAAGAGCTTGCCGAATTTTTTGCTTGTATGCTTGTTGCTCGACGGGAGTAAAAACTTCTTCTAAAGATGTGCCTATCACCTGCTCGTTACTCAAACCATATTCTTCAGCCAACTCCCACCAAAAAGAAAGGTACTTGCCGGAGCGAGCTTGAGTAAACACTAATTCTGCACCCAGATGTTGCCACTCGATCGAGTTTATTTGAGTAAGAGCGGTTTTGGGGTTAACCACTTCTGAATTAAATCCGGTGAACATTAGCAGGTAGATAGGTGATTTAATCGGTCGGAAAAAAAATGTCAGCCTCTTCCCTGAAACTATAACCTATAGTTTTCTCCGGTAGCGATACTTCGATTTTTTTTTCCTCAAACACAGCTACGCTTTATTAGAATCACTTTTCTACCTGGCAATTATTTTCTTTTTTTTCTATCTTTGTTAGTCGTCTAGTCGTTCCACTCGCCTCGGGGTGGTAAGGGAGGATTGCGCCGAAAGGTACGGGTCAAGTCCCGATCGATTTCTCGCTCTCCTCTAAGCCACTCTTTAATGGCCGTTTCTATCACTCGACTGGGATCGTTAGTCAGATGTTTAATCTGCTCTAAAACTTCTGAGTCTAAGTGAATCGAAATTTCCACCTTTTCTGCCGAACGCTCTTGCTGCACGCTATTTTCATTCATAGACTTTTTAGGTTCTTCTAGTAAGTATTTTACCTAACTAAGAACAAAGGACAAATGAATTGATTAGTGAGTAATTCATTAGAATTAAAATCGACATTAAAATAGTTTAAAGATTATAAACTTTTATCGATCGCTACTCTTATGACCGACGTTCCCGTCTCTCGAATTCGCAATTTTTCTATTATTGCCCACATCGACCACGGTAAATCGACTTTGGCTGACCGAATGTTGCAGTTGACTGGCACTGTTGCCCAGAGGAAAATGAAAGAGCAATTCCTCGATAATATGGATTTGGAAAGAGAGCGGGGCATTACTATCAAGCTGCAAGCCGCACGAATGAATTATACTGCCAGCGATGGTCAGCAATATGTCCTCAATCTCATCGATACTCCCGGTCACGTAGATTTTTCCTATGAAGTTTCCCGTTCTTTGGCAGCTTGTGAAGGCGCGTTATTAGTGGTGGATGCTTCTCAGGGAGTGGAAGCACAAACCCTGGCCAATGTTTATCTTGCCCTGGAAAACGATTTAGAAATTATTCCCGTACTAAATAAAATTGATTTACCCGGTGCAGAACCAGAAAGAGTAGCTCAAGAGATAGAAGATGTCGTTGGTCTAGATTGCAGTAACATTATTAAAGCTTCCGCCAAAGAAGGTATTGGCGTTAAAGAAATCTTAGAAGCGATCGTTCATCTAATTCCGCCACCGCAAAATACAATAGACGAACCTCTAAGAGCGCTGATTTTTGATAGCTACTACGATGCTTATCGTGGTGTGATTGTCTATTTTCGCGTTATGGATGGGAAAGTAAGGAAAGGCGATCGCGTCCGCTTAATGGCTTCGGATAAAGAATATGAAATTGATGAATTAGGAGTTCTCTCTCCCCACCAAATTCAAGTAGAAGAACTTCATGCGGGAGAAGTAGGCTATTTAGCCGCAGCTATTAAAACTGTAGAAGATGCCCGCGTGGGGGATACGATTACTCTTGCTAATAATCCCGCAGCCGAACCGCTACCTGGATATACTGAAGCTAAACCCATGGTTTTCTGCGGTCTGTTTCCCACCGATTCAGACCAATACGCAGACCTTAAAGATGCCCTAGAGAAACTCAAACTTAACGATGCTGCCCTTTCCTACGACCCAGAAACCTCTAGTGCAATGGGTTTTGGTTTCCGGTGTGGTTTCTTGGGCTTGTTGCATATGGAGATCGTCCAAGAAAGACTGGAAAGGGAATACAACCTCGATCTTATTACTACTGCTCCATCCGTAGTCTATCGCGTTACCCTGATTGATGGAGAAGTGGTCGAAATTGACAATCCCAGCCAGTTACCACCACCTCAGCAACGAATCAAGATTGAAGAACCCTACATCAAGGTAGAAATGATTACTCCGGAAACCTATGTTGGGGCATTAATGGATTTATGCCAAACGCGACGGGGTGTGTTTATAGACATGAAATATTTTACCCAAAGCCGCACCAGCCTAGTGTACGAATTGCCTTTAGCCGAAGTAGTTACTGACTTTTTCGACCAACTCAAATCCCGTTCTCGCGGCTATGCCAGCATGGAGTATCAGCTGATTGGCTATCGAGAAAACGATTTGGTCAAATTAGATATTTTAGTTAATAAAGAGCCGGTAGATGCTCTATCGACTATCGTCCATCGCGACAAAGCCTATCATGTCGGTCGGGCTTTAACCGAAAAACTTAAAGAACTAATCCCTCGCCATCAATTTAAAGTGCCCATCCAAGCGACAATTGGTTCTAAAGTCATTGCCAGCGAACACATTCCCGCCTTGCGCAAAGACGTACTCGCCAAATGCTACGGCGGTGATATTTCTCGTAAGAAAAAACTCCTGCAAAAGCAAGCTAAAGGTAAAAAACGCATGAAAGCGATCGGTACGGTAGATGTACCGCAAGAGGCTTTTATGGCTGTGTTAAAACTGGAGCAATAGATGGTGTACGAGGAATAGGGAACTAACAACGTCTCAAATCAGCGGCGGCAGATAAGGCTGAACTCAGCACCAACAGCTTTCAACCGTTCGCTGCATTTGAATTATTAGTTGGCGATTCTAAAACTCCATCTAAACTAAAGAATCACCGCTTTTTATAAACTCCCAGATAGGTCGATTATCCAAACTTGCGCCTCGATAAATCTGTCATATCGCCAATACCCTTCAGTTTTCCACTTATGACCTGGCATTCCATATTCCTGAACCACCTCAATAATTTCTTCCGAAGTAAACACTTGACCGTGAATTGGTTTTCGATATGGATCGGCTCGTCCGGTGGTGTCCGTAGCGATCGCTAAACTCGGCATACTGTCAGGATAGGTGAACGAAATCATGTCGCTGCTGAACAGAGACAATGGGAGCTGCAACTTAACCGGATTCACATCGCTGAAAAAGCCATTTTTTTGAAAAAAGCCATCGTTTTCACCCAGGACAAAATACAGCGGATTTTTTAGATACGGCTTCTTGCCCTTCTTCACAAACTCGTCGTAGAGCCATGCTTCGACTCTTCGACGTTCTTCCAGATAACCAGGATGCAGCCATGTCCGCTTGCCGCTCTTTTTGAGGTTTGATAAAAATTCCTCGGCTACCTCATCAGGTTGACTACAAACATCTTTCAAGATGTTGCTTCCCGCGTCGTAGTAATGCGTGATGTAGCTGGGAATCTCGCACATCCACTTTCATCTTCAATACAAATATTCTTCAACATTGTAAACATGAAGAAAGAAACGCTCAAACTCAACCGATCGCCTTTAAGAACAAGGGCAATACCAAAATGCGAAGCGAGCTAACAGAGAATAGTATGTAAACTCTAAGCTACAACTATTCTTAGTCGGATTCAAGAAAAATTGTTGTCTGTCACTCTGACAAAAATACCTCTAAATCTGGCACGTCAACCCAGTGCTTGTTTTCATTAGACTGATGGGTTAAATCCATTAATAACTGGGAATAAATTCCTTCTCGCAGGGAGGGAACGAGAGATCGACCCCTATCAATGGCTTCGACTAAGCGATCGACTACCCGAATAAAGGGTGCTAACCTTCCATCGGCAAAGACTTGAGAAAAGGCGAGGCGTTTGGGAATTTCTATTTCTGTCAGAGATTTGCCAGCAGATGCGCCTAATAGTCGGAAGCCGTGAACGTAGTCTTTGAGGTTATCGCTACCTAAAACTAAAGTGCCCTTGTCGCCATAAACTTCTACCCAATGACCCCTTCCGGCATGGGTAACGGAACTGATAGATAATTGACAGGGAGTACCGTCAGCTAATTCCAGCATAATTAAGCAAGTATCGTCCGCGTCTACGGGTTTTAACTCGCCTCCAGCTTCGGGATCGGGACGTTCGGTAATAGCACAACTAAGGTAACCGCATAATTTTTTTACCGAACCAAATAGCCAACTTATATAATCGAAGGCATGAGAACCAACAGCCCCTAAAGCACCGCCACCCATATCTTTACGAGAATACCAATTCCAGGCTCGTTCGGGGTTGGCACGGCTGGTTACCAACCAGTCAATTTTGATTAACCGTTTTTTACCGACGTATCCTTGTTCTAAGTATTCTGCCAGGAGTTGCCAAGCAGGAACAAAACGAAATTCAAAATCGGCGATCGCCACTAATCTTTTTGCCACAGCCAGATGATACAGTTCTTCGATCTCGGCTGCATTCATGGTCATCGGTTTTTCTAACAGCAGATGTTTTCCTGCTTCTAGTACCTGCTTCCCCATCTCGTAGTGTAAAAAAGGAGGAGTAGAGATAGCGGCTGCTTCTACTTCTGGTAAAGAGAGAATTTTATCCAGTCGATTGAAAGCATGAGGAATATTATGGGAATCGGCGATCGCTTTTGCTTTGCCTAAATCTGGGTTGTATACGGCTACTACTTTAGTGCGGGGATGATGTTGAAAGCCTGGAATATGAATTTTTTGCCCAAAACCCGTGCCGATTACTGCCACACCAATTTGCTTAGAATCGCTCATTACTCTTTTTCAAATAAAACTCAAATTTTGTTAATTTTGTTTCTTGTTTTGCTATGATTATAAATGGTCTTTTGAGCGGACGTGGCGGAATTGGTAGACGCGCTAGATTTAGGTTCTAGTGTCTTTGACGTGAGAGTTCGAGTCTCTCCGTCCGCATACTTTTTAATTCCTATAAAGTTGGTGCTATTTGGTACTTTTATCTGCTAATTACTTTTATGTTGTCTAGATTAATATTTCCTCGGTGCAGAACATGAGGAACCATATGAAATAAAAAAACTATCCCTTCCAAGTAATACAAGGTGGGGTGTTAAGCTTTTTCCATGTATTGCTCTCAATTAGACTTGCTTTAACAGTTATTTTCCCGGGCGATCGCTCATGCCCGCCGAGAATTTGAGTTGATAGTTGAGGCTCAATAGTTTTAACCACAACCCAGGATATTGTTTTTCCAACCAAGGTTGGGACTGTTTTAACCACTGAGGAAACCAACCGCCAAGCAGCAATTTTTTAATGGCTTCGAGAGTAAAGTCTAGATAAGAACCCAACCAACGCAGCAGATCTTTGGTTCCGGCCATTTCCCAAATCCAGAGTAGTAAAGCGGGGTTTTTTCTAGCAGCGATGAGGGCGAGACGAGTAAAGGTGAGCCAATCGCCCCGGTCTTTAATAAAAGTATCCGCTACTTCTGGGGGTTCGTTAGCAAGAAGACCAAAAAAGGTATTGAGCATAGAATTAATGCGCTGCGGGGGCAAAGTTTTATGAGTAGGTACCATCATGCCCTTGGAAAATAGCCAGGTAACGGAGATATTGCTTTGATAGGCACGAATTTGATTTAAATGTTCGGCTGTGAGTAAATCGTGCTTGAGGGCAGTATCGAGTAGAGTAGTGAGACGTTCTAGATTGCGTATCAAAGAACCAAAACCAGTGAAAACAAGAGGAGATTGTAAAGAAGCGGCATCCCCAATGGCAACTAAACGATCGAAAGCCACCGTGCGATCGCGGTTCCCCACGCTAAAATGACCGGGAATATAACCAAAAGTAGGCTTTTTCCACACCAATTTTTCTATGTCGCAGCGACGATACTCCGGCAGGATAGTAAAGAAATCTTCGTACATCTCCAATAACGAACCAGGGTTATCGGGATGCACCTGATGATAGTGAAACAGATAAATAGTTAATTCGTCACCCGCACCGGGAAATAATTCCCAAATCAGTTGTCTTCCCCGAGAAATATCGCCGTGAGAGTTGAGTACATCCCCGTATTGTGAATCCCAAACGCCAGGCTCAAAACCGCTTTCTATTACTGCCCCTACTGTGGGACAAACACTATCAAAAGCACGACCCCCATTTAATTGCCAAGCAATTGGAGAAGCCGTTCCCATGGCATCTATCAGTAAACGTCCCCTAGCTTGTTTTGCTTCTTTGGTAGGTAGATGTAACAATTGTACGGTCACTTCGGTTGGAGAGATAGCTGCTCGTTGGAACTCGGTTTCGTCCAAGATTTCGCCACCAGCATTGCGTAACTTTGCACCGCACAAGCATAATAGTTTTTCGGCATCGAGAGCTATATTTAAAACTTTGGGAGTATGTAAGACTGGTGCTTTGAGATGGGGTGGATTATTGGCATCAAAGAATTTACTAAATCCATCCACGTATTCTCTGGCAATTACGTATTCAAACTCTTCAGGGGTAAATAAACCCAGATCGATTAAACTTTGAAACTCGCCACGGGAAATATTCCATTCACGGTTCATTCGTCCAAAAGGCAATCTTTCGATTAGCAACACACGATAGCCTTTTTTCGCCATCACTGCTGCGTGAATTACTCCCAAGGCACCGCCAATGTAAATTAAGTCATATTGACTGACTCCTGATTCCGGTAGGGGACGGGGCGTACGAGCTCTGGAGGTTTCCTCCAGAGACAGCCCCTCCGATTGACCAATCGCCCCTACTGATTTTTTAAATATTACCTGCTTTGGCTGCTGGGGATTGCGTACACTCTCGCGCCAACGTTTTTCCCACCAGTAGACGCGATTGAGGTCGTATTCTCCGTTGGGTATTTTTTGGAAGAAGTGAACTGTTTGGGGGTAGTAAGAAGCTAACGCTTCAAAGATCGATTGTTGAGTCAAGTCTACTTCTGGTGGTTCGGGATATTGTTGCTTAAAGCGATCGCGAGTATCCTTAACTAGTTGTTGTTTGAGTCGAGCAATTTCTCTAATAGGTTTTTCTCCCCATTGAAAAACTTTAAGATAGGTGCTACGCTGTACGGGCCAAACAAATATAGACAGTTCGGTAACAGAGTTTGCATAAACTGGCTGTTGGAAAAATTGCAAGCGGATTCCATCGGGAGTCGATATTTTTTTACCTAAAGAAGGCTGCCATTCTTGTTGTAGCCAAGTACAAACAGCAGTGGTGTCGGGAGTAGGAACTTCTAGGTAGAGAATTTCTTTCATTTGATTAGTGTTAAAGAAATTTTAATTAGGCAAAAAGACGGAGTTGAACAGCTATAAAATACGCTAGACTTGCCAAGTATTGAATAATTAATGTTATTTAATAAAAATACAAAATTTTAAGTCACGATCGTGTATTTGATTGGATAATAAGCGCGAGCTAACTATGAATTATCCCATTCCAGCTAGTGCCGAGGAAATCCTCGCTTTACGAAATTGTCCCGTTGATGAAGAACTTATTGCTACGGCGATCGCCGGAGTAGTTAAGCTTGCTCGCCAAAATGGTCTATCTCTGGAAGAATTAATCGCCCAAGTTTTGAAGGACGATAGCGTTCTAGATCGGGTACAACGTAAATGGTTGAGCGATTTGGTGACTCGGGCTTGGGAAATAGTTCCTTAAAAATGAGCAATAGCTTTAAAAGTAGGGGACGCGGGTAAGAATGAAATTTCCGTTGCCTCTTCAAGCGTTCTCCACTTAACTCTTCTTCACTTTTTCACTTCTAAGTTTTTTTGCTGTTGTCAGCATTTGTCCTAAGAAAGGTAAACCGAGAATGGCAGGGAGAAAATAACGAGAGGTACAGAGTAAACCCAAAGCTGCCCCTGTGGCTTGGCTAATATAAGGCTGATAGAAGAAAATAATTGCTGCATCGCGAGTACCTACGCCAGCGAAAGTTATAGGAAATAAGCCTGCTAAGATTGATAGGGGTGAAAGAGCAAGACTAATCAAAAAAGGTGCCCAAGCTCTAAGAGCAATTATAAATAACCAAATTTGCAGCAAGTGTAAAAACCAAATAAAAATTGAAGTAGTGGCAATGAGGCAAAATTGTCGGCGATCGCCCCAGAAATAATCGTGCATTTCTCCCCAAGATCTTTGCATATTTTTCAATTTTTTACTAATTTTCTGAGGAGCTAATCTGGTCGAAAAATCAAAAAAGATATCGGCAAATTGGCGCGAACCTAATAACAGTAATCCTACTATTAATCCCCCAGCTACTCCTGCAGTTATTGTCCAGAAAAGTCCATCTTTTTGGGGGTATAAAATTAAGCCAAAAACACACCATAATAGTAGCGACAACATATCGCTAGCTTTTTCAAAAATAACGATAGATAGGGATAATGAACCGCTTAAGTTATTCCTTTCTCGCATAAAATAAGCTTTGGCAATATCGCCCATTTTGGACGGAAGTACCATATTTAATACGCTTGCGCCTAAAATTAAACGGTTTGCTTCTAAAAATCCTAAACTCGCTTCTTTGGGCATTAATTGCTGCAGTCGCCAAGAAGTCAACATAGTAATAGGAATTACCATACCCAAGCTAATTGTCATCCACGGGCGATCGCAATTTTGAAATACTTCAAGTAATCTTTGAACGTCAATTTTTGAATAGATAATTAGTAAGATGGCTACACTAACTGCGATAGAAATAAATCGTTTCATATCATGCGATCGCTATTGCCAAATTTAATTGAGTTAAATTCCCTTGATTTTATATGATCTCGAAGGAAAATCACTACTGTATGTATCATTTGCACCAAATTGATTAAAAAAGTTGACCTAATTCGAGAGAGTCGCCAAATAAATATGTATAGCTCGATCCTGGTAAATTAGACTAATCATTAATAAACGGAATATTTTTTGTTCAGAGGTTATCTGAGAAGTCTTATTTGCTACATTCGATCCCTCCTAGCCTCCCTTGACAAGGGGGGAAAAGAATCAAAGTCCCCCTTTGTAAGGTAGGGCTGTTTCATTCTTGGAAAAAGCGGGATGGGAGATGGGGAACTAGCATGAGGCTTTTAGCCTCATAGGGAGATGGGGACGTAGGAAAATAGGGAGAAAATTCCCAATTTTCAATTCCCCAAGCCCTACTTTCAAAAGGGGAATTTTCCCCAAATACGCTAGATTCTCAGATGATTTAGTCAACAATAATTTGTGTCAGTTAACGGATTTTTAGTAATTTCAGTTGATTTAACCAGAATACTTAGAAAAAGGTTAAAAACTAAATTAACCTAAAAAAAAGCTAATTTAGGTTAATTTCCCCATTACCCCAGTTCCTCATCCCTCTATCTTCTAAAATCATTGATTTATTGGACTTGGCAACAGCCCTACCCTTTGTAAGGGGGATTTAGGGGGATCGAAAAACTTAAAACTGAGTTGAATCTACTTTTCAGGCATCCTCTCAGAACTCTTCAATTTTATTATTTTTAAACATTGCAATATATTTATAAATTGCGTTTTAATTTCAATGTTTGACTGGAAGATAATTGCTTAATTTTATCTGTCAAATTCAACCATTGTTGCAATTGTCCTATCTGAAAAGTACGACTCATCACTACATAAACAGAAGTTTGATCGCAGCCGATACCGCCAGAGATGACTTGCTCCCAAGATTCGGCAGATAACTCATCTATAATTTGCCACCGTTCATTTTCCCAATTCAATTGCCGCGAAAAATAAAAAGGTGCTTTTTGTTTACCCATAATCAACATTTTTTGGAGAAGTTTACGAATTAAATTGGGAAAGAAACGACCGAAAGAAAGCATAACTATGCGCAAAATTATTAAATTCAGAGGATTCATCTGTTTTTGTTTCGCCCATCCTAAGGAACCCTCGATAGCGAGCTTATTTTCTTCCACTCTAGTTTTGTAGTTACTAACTAAATGTCCGACAGCATTCTTAATTTTATTTCCTTCTTTTACTTGCAAAGAAAATTGCGTGTCAGAAGCAACTAATTTTCCATCCCGAAATAATTTAAATACTCCTCCTTTATTGAGTGCTAAATATAATTCTGTATTGTCCCGTCGATCGATAATAATTCCTCCTTCTCGCAGCCAAAAACGACCTGAAGAACGAGGCTTTAAAGAGGGTCTAGTAGGAAGATAATCGCGCCAGGCAAGCAAATAATTCCAGGTATGATGACCGATAATATGATCGTCTGCGTAACAAGGAGCTAAACCGTTAGTTAATCCTTGAAGAAATCGATCGTTGATATTAAGAGCTTCGGGCAACCATTGACCTACTAACTCAAAACCATGAGGGAAAAAATTATAGGTGTTGCGGCTGGTATATTCTCCCCCATAAGAACCATCGGGATGAACGAACTGGGAAGCGAGAATAACCGCTTTAGCGATCGCATCTTTGAGCTGATTACTCGGATTTAGTTTGTAAATGCGAGCCAAGCATGATATGGTTAGGGTATGGTATCCTGGGTCTAACCCTTCATATTCTTGGAACCAGCCCTCTGGATTTTGCCAGGCTAAAACTTGTTCTAATCTTTGCTGTTTACTTTTATCCCAGCGATCGCTTTTGAGCAATCTCGAAAGTAATTCCAAACAAAGCACGATCAAAGCCTGGTGATTCGTCAATCGCCCGCTTTCTTGGTGATGGGCTAACCAGTCTGCTCGCTTGACGAAAAAACGTAAAGCTTCTAGGTTATCCAATTTCATCAAAGTATAACTTTCAATACCAGCTAGCAAAGAGAAAGCGGCGGCACCTGCTGCCCTCTCATAGGGAAAATAATCGTCACAAGAACCATCCGAATGGGCACTTTTAGCTGCGTAGAGAATGCCCGCTTCTACCCAATCTCGGATTGCGGGTTGCTGATAGAAAGGATTGTCAGCTAGGTTCGTGTAATAAGCCAGAGCTAGAGGATAAACAAACTCCTGAGCCATCCCGCTGGGAAAATCAATAATTTTGTACTGCCAAAAATTGCGGTCGAAACAGCCGTAAGTGGGACTGTGAGGATTTCGGTCTAAAAGAGTTAAAATTTTAGGAATTTGAGCTAAGGCTTCGCGGGCAAATAAATCTCTCATATATTGTGGTTTGACAAAGACAAACTATAGGCTAATTTACCGACAAATCAATCGCAAATTATCAAAAGCATCACAATTAAATTAGGATGGCTATAAACTTGGAAATCGCTTATGAACTGGTGGCGCAAACTTAAAAATAATCCTCTAGCGCGTTTTGGGGCAATTATACTAATTTTTTTCTACCTAGTCGTTATTTTTGCCGATTTTGTGGCACCTTACGACCCTTATTCGTCGCAAATCGATGGTTCTCTCCTACCACCGACACAGATATATTGGCGTACCCCACAGGGAGACTGGATTGGTCCTCACGTTTATCCGACAACTCAAGGACCTACCGATCTGGAAACGGGCGATCGCGAATTGATTGTAGACTGGCAAGAACCTTCCCCAGTACGTCTATTTGTCCGAGGTACATCTTATAATTTATTCCAGATCCGGCTACCTCTACCACCTAATTTTGAAGAAGTAACCATCTTTCCAGGCATTCCTTTCGCTCGCCACTTATTCGGTACTGTTGGCGAAGGCAGAATCAATCTTTTGGGAACCGACGAACAAGGAAGAGATGAATTTAGCCGTCTCGTTTTTGGAGGCAGAATCAGCCTGTTTATCGGCTTAGTAGGAATTGCTATTTCTTTTCCTTTAGGAATGTTAATCGGGGGAATTTCCGGCTATTTTGGCGGTTGGAGCGATGCAATTTTAATGCGCTTAGTCGAAGTGCTCATGACAATTCCAGGAATTTATTTGCTGGTTGCTTTGGCTGCTGTTTTACCGCCTGGATTGAGTAGTGCTCAGCGATTTTTGTTAATAGTATTAATTACTTCTTTTATTAGTTGGTCGGGATTGGCTAGGGTAATTAGAGGACAAGTACTTTCTCTTAAAGAAAGAGAGTTCGTACAAGCAGCAAAGGCGATGGGAGCAAAACCTTTTTATATTATCATTCGCCATGTTTTACCCCAAACTGCCACCTATATAATCATCTCTGCTACTCTAGCCGTACCTGGTTTTATCGTGGCAGAGTCAGTTCTCAGTCTCATCGGTTTGGGTATTCAACAACCCGATCCCAGTTGGGGCAATCTTTTATCTGTAGCTACTAATGCTTCGATCCTCGTTTTGCAGCCCTGGTTAATTTGGCCGCCAGCCCTAGCGATCATTTTAACAGTGCTAGCGTTTAACTTACTAGGAGATGGCTTGCGCGATGCTCTCGATCCTTTTAGTTTGCCCAGAAGAAATTAAAACTGATAACCGATTAAATCATCGTCAGTCCAATCTACGGTATCGCCTATTTTTTCGCCATTATGATAAGCAGCTAAGATGACTTCGCTCGTTTTGCCCCAGGCGATCGCCCCCGTGGCAGCAATAGCGATCGCCCCTAAATCCCGTTTGCGTTCGCGGCATTCTTTCATCGAGCGTAGCATCGCTTCTTTTAAGGCTAAACCATCGGTAACCCGTACCACAATCCGCGCTGCCAAACATTCATCCATAATATGTTCCCCAATACCCGTACAGCTAACTGCCGCATACTTGGTAGCATAATTGCCGGCAGGCATCGCCGAATCGCTGACTCGTCCAATACGTTCCAATCCTTTACCGCCAGTAGAAGTGCCAACTGCCAGTCTTCCCTGACTATCTAGTGCAACTACGCCAATGGTTCCCCGACGCGCTTCATGAGGATGGACTAATTCTTCTTCTGCTACCACCCCAGCCATATGGCTTTGAAAATCCCCCTTTCTTTCTTGAATCCATTCTTGGAGGCGAATCTCGATCAAGGGATCGTAAACGGGACAATTGAGTTCTCGCACTAGTTCGGCTGCACCATAATCTGATAAAACTCGGTCTTCTTGACTTTGCAAAAATTGAGCTAATTGAATGGGATTTTTGATGCGGGAGACATTAATTACACCGCTAAAGCGTTGGACAATACCATCCATCAAAGAAGCACTCATGCGGATTTGCCCGTCTGATTGCAGCACCGAACCCGTGCCAGCATTGAATAAAGGTTCGTCTTCGAGAAGCTGACAGCCTTTAATGACTGCATCTGTAGCACTCTTGCCATCTAGCAACAGTGGATAAACTTCTTCGATGACAGAGTGAAGAACTTGCCGAACTGCTTCTTGTCCTCCTTTACTTTGAAGATGACCGCCCGCACCGCCGTGAATAATTAATTTAGGTTGCACCAAATCGACTGACATAGTTGTTGTTTTGACCCGCAAGTAAAGATGGTCGGTATTGAACCAGCTTGAAACACAATTCGATTATTTTATCTCAATCGTTTTTCTCGTTCATATGTATTCGATACTTTTTTTTCTAAATAACTACCAGTAAAATCTAGGGGTTGTCGCGAGCGGCTGTTTTCAGACGCAGTTTAGCAGTCTCCTGTTGAAGAGCCATAGAACTCCGGGTCATGCAATCGAGGATGACAGCGAGTTCCTTGTCACTGTAGCGCGAGTATAGTTCGGTCATTGCTCGTGACAGGGAGTCGAACAGAGGAGCAATCTCACGCTCAGCCCTATCCTGGAGTAGCTGGATAATCACACGCCGCCGATCGCTCGGAACCCTCTCTCGCCGCACAAAACCAGTTTTCTCCAGTCGATCGATAACACCAGTAATTGCGCCAGTAGTCAGACCGGTAAGTTCGGCAAGCTCTCCGGCAGTAATGGGTCCCGTCTTCATAAGAATATCCAGGGCTTTGTGGTCGGTTGCGCTCAAACCAATCTGCTCGGCGATCGCTGAATGGAACATTACTGTGTGTGTGCTGAGTTCCCGCCCTGCCTGGTTTAGTGCATTTAGCAACTCGGTACGTTTCGGTAGATCGTTTGTCACGCCTCAAATCTCTCCTTAGTTTAAAAAACTTTACATTCTAACTATCTTAGTTATTAAAATACTTGCTAAATTAGATATATAGATACTAAGATTATATCGCCAACCAAGAAAAATCATACTTAATATTGAGAGGAGGCGATCGTGGCGCTGAAAATTTTCCAATGCATCAACCTGTTCCCGATCGCGTTAGGAACAGGAGTTTCGCTTTCACTATTGCTCCAGTCCCCAGCAAAAGCTGATTCTCTAAGTGAAGTTTTGCCGCTCGTTCGGGGTAATCATCATCGAGATGGAATAATTACGAACAGCAGACTGTGGTCAACTACTCAACAGGAAGAGGCTGCTATTGAACAAGTCGTGCAGAAGATGCAGGACGGTCACAATAGCAGAAACGGCAAGCTGTTCGCCTCTGCTTTTGCTCGAGAACACGACTACATCGTCATCGACGGCACGTTCTTACCAAAGATAACGCGACAAGACAATGCCCGCTCGCACCAAGAACTTTACGATAGCGATCGCACGAGTTCTCTAGGAGGAAATCTTGGAGAAGTAGGCATGCAGCTAAACGTCGCTAAAATCCGCTTCTTAACCCCGGCGATCGCTGTGGTACACATTCAAAGCCACTCCTATCTTGAGAGCGATCCAGATAAGAAAGCGAAGAATATTATCACCACAGTAATGCAGAAACGAGAGGGCAAATGGGAGATCGTAGCTTTTCATAATGCTCCCGTGCAAAAACGAGAAGAAGACGACTTTGGCTTTGTAATTGACATCGAGGGCTTCGAGGACGAGAACGCAGATACAAATGTGAATAAAAACGAATATTTTTTACCAAAGTAGTCGTTGAGGAAAAATGCATCATGAGAGAAGAAAATTTTACACAAACACCCGAACCCTTAATCTCGAATTCTGCTGATGAGGCTACCATTCGCAACCTGTTTCAGCAATTGATAGATAGCTGGAACCGAGGCAATGGTAATGCTTATGCCGCTGTGTTCATAGAGGAAGCGGATTACGTTGCGTTTAATGGAGACCATTCCAAAGGACGCGAGGCGATCGCCAGGCAACATCAGCAACTCTTCGATACATTCCTGAAGGGAACGCGCCTGAGAGGTGAAGTCAAAAGCTTGCAGTTCCTGAGTCCCAATATTGCCCTGGTACACGCGATCGGTGGGACTCTGATGTCCTGGCAATCAGACACTGCAAAACCAGGACGAAAATCGATCCAGACACTCGTCGCCACAAAACATGAGGGCGAATGGCGTTTTGCGTCATTTCACAATACCCGTATTCAACCCCTAGGTATTGGCACGATCGCATCTGGAGTTACAAACTTGCTATGGCAAAGGCTTTTTTGCCGTAGCAAATGAATAAAAACAGAGACATGAATTTTTTGGAGGAGTTAGCCAATGAAAGATTTAAAGATTACCTCTAAGTTAACGATAGACAAAGAAGAAAAAGAGCTACTGGGTCAAACTAAGCTCCTAAAAATGCTGCAAACGCGAATAGAAAATTTGGAAGAAATCGTGACTAAAGACCTCTTTTTCGCCAAGAGTAGAGGGAGTATCTTTTGCATTTGTTTCTGCCTAGCAGTACACCCCTCCTTTCTCAATTACTGGATTGTGTTGCGGCAGCACCCGCATTCGCGGGATCGCCTGCGACGACATCTTTCCGAACAATATTTGACTTCATCCCAACATTTTTCCCATTTTTTACGCGCAGACGGAACAGATTTTTGTAGGTAGAGCTGACGAGCCATCTCTACAATTTTCGATTTTGCATTATTTTTATATCGTTATATATAAATCACTGGTGGAGAAAAGAAACAGGGAAAAGAATATACTGCTGACTCCTGACTCAGTGTAGGGACGTAGCATGCTACGTCCCTACTGACTGTTTTCTAAACGTCAGCAGAGCTAAAGTGTTTATTTCGCTACAACCTCAATCAAGAATCTGCGAGAACTTGAGTGAAGAAAATAAAAACCTTTAAAAATCTAAAAATGACTCCCAAAAGAATTTTTAATCACGACATCATGCACTGCACTCACGATGCTGTTGTTGGTAATTATCTCTATTGCGGTAGAGTACTGGGAATGACCGAACCAGAAGATCTGATTCAATTACATCCCGATTTACAACCAGAGTGGAAGGCGATCGCAGCTCATTATGAACATATTGGTCTAAGCCACAGTCAAAATCCTATCTGGGACGTATCTTTCACGCGATTGAGAGATTATCCCGACTATGAAGTGTCTGTTTTTATCTTTGGCGATGCCGTCCATCAAGCTAGTTCTGACGATTATGATTGGTTTCGCAGCCGCAATCGAGATTGGGAAGACGTAGTTGAGTTTATCAATTCTAAAAACAACTTTATTCGGTTGGCAAACGAGCTTGGGGTAAGCGTGCCGAAAACTTTGTGCCTCAACAATAAAAACGAACTCAAAGACTATTGCCAAATACCCTATCCCTGCTATCTAAAACCTGCTGTTTCCGTCGATGGAGTCGGGATTAGTCGCTGTGAAAACGAGCAGCAGTTAATGGAAGCACTCGAAACCATGGACGATAATTTACCGCTGCAATTCCAAGAAGAGGTTTTTACTTCCCAATTTCTCAATTTGCAATACTTTGTTACAGAAAAGGGAGCCGAACTACTGGCAGCAACCGAACAAATCTTAAACGGTTACGCTCACATGGGCAATCGCTATCCTACCGTTCATCAACCATGGGCATTAGTTCAACCGATGGCAGACTGGATGGCGCAAAAAGGGATGAGAGATATATTTGCCTTTGATGTGGCTGTAGTCGAAGGAGAAAGTGAGCCGCGCTACTTGGCAATTGAGTGTAATCCCCGGTTTAATGGTGCGTCTTATCCAACGGGTATTGCCAAAAAACTGAAGATTGACAGTTGGGCAAGTGAAACTTTTTTAACTAAATATCGCTCCCTGGACGATCTCGATCTTAAGGACATTGAGTTTAATCCAGTAACGGGTACGGGAGTAATTTTAGTTAACTGGGGTTGCATTTTGGTGGGAAAATTAGGAGTATTATTGGCTGGATCTCTCGAACAACAGCAGGAACTAAAAGAATTACTTAAACAGAGACTTTAAAGCAATCAATCAAGAATTTTGTCTAAATTAAGGGTAAAACCCCTTAAGACATCTTCTCCCGAAAGACTAGACGGGGATTGAACAATTTCTACTGGTTGATGAGGACGGTAAATATGTACTCGTCGATTTTGCGGATCGATTAGCCAGCCTAAGCGAACGCCATTATCAATATACTCTTGCATTTTGCTCTCTAAGGTTCTCAGATTATCTGAGGGAGAGCGTAACTCTATTACAAAATCAGGGGCTAAGGGCGGAAATCCTGCTTGTTCTTCCCTAGTAAGAGATTGCCATCTCTCTAAGCTAATCCAGGCAGCGTCAGGAGAACGTTCTGCACCATTAGGTAAGCGGAAACATGTAGAAGAATCAAAAGCTAGTCCGGTATTATCTTCATCAGTCCAATTACCTAACCTTTGAGTAATACGGCGATTCCTGTCTCCTGTTTCTCCTCCTGTAGGGGACATAACCACTAATTCTCCTGCTGCCGTGCGCTCTAATTTCAACTCTGGATTGGCTTGGCAAATTTGGTAAAAAGCTTCGTCTGATAAAGGAGCTAAAGGACTCAAATCGAGTGTTACGCTGATCATAACTTTTCCTAACAATCAATCTCATCAAATCCTCAATTCACGATTTAAATGTCCAAACCTAGAATTATCCTAGTCGAACCAGCAGGAGCGTTAAATGTAGGTTCGGTGGCGCGGGTAATGAAAAATATGGAACTAGAACAATTAGTTTTAGTAAGTCCCCGCTGCGATCGCCTGAGTGATGAAGCCAGACAAATGGCAGTTCATGGAGTAGAAATACTAGAAAATGCCCTAGTCGTTGAAAGTTTACCCGCGGCACTAGCCGGATGTCAAAGAGCGATCGCCACTACTGCCCGTTCCCGCACTTTACCTACTAATCTAGAATCTCCCCGACTTGCTCTTCCTTGGTTATTAGCAGACGAGATCGAATCTGCCTTGATTTTTGGTCCAGAAGATCGAGGTTTGAGCAACGCCGAACTCAACTATGCCCAACGATTCGTTTGCATCCCTGCCAATCGAGAATATCCTTCTCTCAACTTAGCTCAAGCCGTTGCCATTTGCGCTTATGAACTTTATCAAACCTCCTTAGACAAAGCTATTGACACTAGGAACAGCTATGCTAACTTACAGTTGGAAGAAAAATTGGATTCTGCTAATTTTTCCCCAAATTCGGTCGATGTTCCCGAAAGTATCGGCTCTGACGGCAGCATTGACCGTGTTAATTATGCTTCTTTGGATGCTTTAGAAGAATATTATCGGCATCTAGAGACAGTTTTATCTCAGATTGGCTATCTCTATCCACATACTGCAGCAGCAAGAATGGAAAAATTCCGCCGTCTATACAATCGGGCTAATCTCACTACTGAGGAAGTGGCAATGCTGCGGGGCATATTGCGCCAAATTAATTGGGCGATAGAAAATACCAACAAGCGAGAGTAAATTTTCTTAATTATTAGGAGGAAGCGGGTGTGAATTGGTTAAAAAAAGGCGGCACTTCTGAGCAAAAAAACTTACGACGGGAAAGCGATCGCTTCATGACAGAAAAAAGTTCGGATAAAAATCTTTATCTATTTCCTCTCCACCAGCAGCAGGCTAAAAGCGATCTCGATCGCATTTCCTCTATTGCCGACGATAATCCTTTTTCCTCTGTCGTCCCAAATCATACCAATTTACCTTCGCCACAAGAATTTAGCCCTCCAGATAGGAGACAAAAAAGGGAAAAACAAGTTACTTCTCTAAAAGCAAAGCCAACACCTAAATCAACTGCTAATAAACCTCGTTCGACCAAAAAAGGCAAAAAATATGCCTCCAATCCCGCTTCTCATCCTCGCAATAGCGGTAGAAAAAAGAAAGTCAGTCTAGCGGACAAAAAATATAATCCGGCACTCAAACCTTTATACCCACCGCTATTGTTGTTCTTACGCTTGTCAGTCATTAGTGTTGGTCTTAGTGTTATTTTAGGTACTGTTTTCTCTATTGCTAATACAACCCACTCTCTTCTAACAGAAGAAATTACCCCACCAGCACAGGCTACTCAAGAAGTTACTAACTCAAACAACGAACAACTCAATCATTTTGCTTCTGGCTTTATTTTGGGGCAAGAATTAACCAGTCTCAAAATAAAGCTAGAAAATTTAGCTACTCAATATCCTCAATTGGAACCAGGAATATTTCTGATCGAACTCGACCAAAATGGTTATGTCAGCTTACAAGGAACGGCTCCCTTTGCTGCTGCCAGTACCATTAAAATTCCCGTTCTCGTTGCTTTTTTCCAAGATGTAGATGCAGGCAAAATTCGGTTGGACGAACAGCTAACCATGACTGAAGATGTCATCGGTAGTGGTTCTGGGGATATGCAGTATCAACCGGCAGGAAAAGAATTTAGTGTCCTAGAAACGGCTACGAAGATGATGACTATTAGCGATAATACTGCCACTAATATGTTAATCAAGCGTATGGGAGGAGTTGATGCTTTAAACCAGCGTTTTTTGGAGTGGGGTTTAACGGCAACGGTTATTCGCAATCTCCTGCCCGATCTGGAGGGAACCAATAGCACTAGTCCTGAAGATCTAGGCAATTTGCTGGCAAAAATCGATCGCGGAGAATTAATCTCATTGCGATCGCGCGATCGCTTGCTTTACATCATGCGTAATGTTGTCACCAATACGCTTCTTCCCCAGGGTTTGGAAGATAAAGCGACCATTGCTCACAAAACAGGAGATATTCGCTCTGTTTTAGGGGATGCAGGCATAATCGATATGCCCAGCGGTCAGCGTTATATTGCCTCTGTTCTAGTTAAACGTCCCGATAACGATCCTAAAGCCAAAGAATTAATTCAACAAATTTCAAGGACTATTTATCAACATTTGAAGTGGACTAAACCACAGCCTTTTACTGAAAATATTATTGCTGAATAGAATTTTATATTAATAGGTAATAGGTAATTTCGAACTCTTCTTTTGTGTAATTAATTCTGCCTAATTACTTATTATGAAAAAAGGGAAAAATATCTTTTTATACTTATACACCAAGCTATTTCATTCTTCGATAGCCAGAGAATAAATTCTCTGTCTCCTAGCAAAAGTTCTATAAGATGAATTTCAGTTTTCAGTCAAGAAATGAATTTCTTGGTGCAAGGTACTTCGTCAATTAGATAAGAATCAAATAGCCCCGATCTACAAAGTCTATCGAACAGTCAAAAACCATTCCTTAATTCCCTCGGCGATCGCTCTGGCTAACTGCTTTTGTTCTTGAGGATTAGTAATCCATTCAAATTCCCAGGGATTGATCATAAAGCCTAATTCTAATAATACTGATGGGGCAGTATGGGGACGAGTGAGAGCTAGATTATTCCAATAAACACCATAGGAAGGACGATCGAGTTTTTCTACTAAATAATTATGAAGAAATACGGCAAACTCGTGTCCCTGAGGATAATACCAAAATACACCTATTCCTTTGGTATTAATAGCATCGCCTCCATCTGGTAAAGCATTATAGTGTATTGAAAGAGCAATATCTGGTTTTTTATCGTCGATTATTTTGACTCTATCTTCTAAAGATAAATCTACGTCGGTATCGCGGGTTAAATCAACTGTTGCCCCTAATTTTTTTAATTCTTGAGCTAATAGTTGAGACATGACTAAATTAGCATCTTTTTCAGGATATCCAGTCGGTCCTTTTGCCCCTAATTCTTCTCCTCCATGTCCGGGATCTAGTAATATTTTCACACCCTTCAAAGATTTTGTTTGACTTATAATTGGCGGTGCATGTCGGAGAGTAAAAATTAAACTCGTTCCTTCATAACGAAGGTCATAACCCCACTGTTGTTCGGTTTTGAGATAAAAAGTATAGTCAATTCTGGTTGGCGTTACTTGTTGCCAATCGAGGCGTTTAATTAAAGGATCGTCATCGAGACGAATGGTATCGGTTTGAGCGGTAGTATTGTATAAGGTTAAGGTAATAAATTTATCGCCTTGTCGGACGCTCACCGGTACTGGTATTTGTAGGGGAAAAATAATTTCAGTTGCTCCTTTTATCGGTCGGGAGGTAATACTGCGAATGAACGAAGTTGGGGGAATATTACTAGCAATTGGTTTGGTTTCTTCCTCTTTAATCCAAGCACCATAATCGAGGCGCAACCATTCACCTTCTTTACCCGTTACTCTAGCTATAGTACCTTTTGGTAAAGGAGTAAGACGAGAATAATCCGTACTAGGTCCAGTTCTTGCTACTCCAGCATCTGCCGTTACTTCAATTACTTCTAACTGGTTGGGAGAGAGAATATCGATTTCTCCCTTACCTTCTTGACTAATTATTTCTCGGTCAAAACGAAGTTCAAATAAAGGCTTGCCTAAATTGCCCGCTTCCGAAAAAGTAGTACATCCTTGATATCGACCTCTAGCAGCAACCACAGTCGGTTGATTATGGGAAGTTAAAATAGCAGAGTTGGGTGGTAGCTGCACTGATTCTGGTTGAGGTAATAAAGAAATAGTGCGATCCTGCGTAGCAGGTGCTGCCGCACCGCCCAAACGAACAGAAACTTCGGCATTAGGAGGTGCCATAGCCCCAAAACAGATCGATTCCCCCGGTAATCTAACCACATTGACGGCAGGCGTGAGAGAATCTTCAGCAAAAGCTGCTTCTTGAGGAATTTCTGGTTCGGAAGAAACTTTGGTAACTTCTACTTTTATTTCTTCGTTCTCATGACGGATAGTAAAGAGATTAACTCCCATCTGTAAGGGAAAACTGGGAGCAAAATGTCCGGCGGGGCTTCTTTCAATTGGTTTGCCGTTGATAAAAACATCTCCCGAAGGAGAAGCTGTACCGATTAAAAAAATTGTCTCGGCAGTTGTTTGGTGTTCTGGAGGCGGATAGGCAAGAAAAAGAGACTGTTTAGTTTGCGCAGCGACGGGAACTAGCATCATACCACCTACTATCAGAATAGCAGCCAAAATAGCTATACCGAAAAATCGTTTCATATTTATTTTTGAGCTAACGCGATCGCACGCCTCACATCGCTACCAAAGTAGGATCATAACCTACTTTTCTGTCACCGCAAGCCTTGTCTTATTTTTTATTTCTTTTGTAAGCTGCTGCGCATCTAAATTTAAGATTATTTTGTTAGGAAACAAGCGATCGAACTTTTTACCTGACTCCTGACCAGCTTATTATGTACCGGATGTTTGGACAGTTCCTTCTTGTTGGTCAAATCCCTTCTGGATGGTTTCTGGCTGTACCGTGCCAACCCGCGATAGCAGTACTGCACCAAAGCCAAATAGGTTGAGCATTAACACAATTAAACTTCCTGCTACAGGAATAAGAGTAATTAGAGCAAGAATTAACATGCCAACTAAGAATTGTCTAAATGAAATAGAGTTTTTAGGGGGCAAAATCTTGTTACCAACCCATAATCCCGTAACAACCGAGCCAAGCAAACCAACAACAGCAAAAGCTAGCTGCACTATAGGAATAAGTAAGGCTCCCAAAATGCTACCAGCAAATAAAGTAACAAATAAAGTAACTGCTACGATACCGCCTAAACCCCATATGCCACTTTTAAAAGGATGTTGATTGATAGTTGCGGTAATTGTTTGTAAGTGTCCTGGAAGTAACAACAACAGAAAAATACCGAATATAAAAATTATCAGTAGCGATAGCACGTAAATGGACGTGTTGACCAGATAAACAGTACCAAACAGTCCAAATCGATCGAACAGCACTCTTGCATTAGTGAACATGACTACTTCTCTGCCACCAATACTAGCTCCTTCCTCTGTCAGTACTTGTCCGCCGATCGCAACAGCATCACCATCAACTCTTGCATTGGTCGCAAGGTTTACATCACCACCAATTGCTACCGCATCGCCTCGAACTTGTGCTCCACTCAGAATATTGACCGAATTCCCAAGGGCTATAGCATTTGTTACGACTTGATTCTCTGCAACTGTTATGTCGGTATCCATTCTAATTACATCTCTAATTCTTGCCCCGTTATTGGCAACAGCTATTCCAGAAACAAAAATTACTACTAATGTCGATAGCAATGTAATAACTAGTAATCTTATTTTTTTCCAGTTCATCATTTCAATTCTCCCTAGGTCTAGTAAATCATTGAATTGTTAACACGGGAAATCAGCGATCGCTTCCATGACAACCAACATTAATAGTCTACATTACTTCAAGGTAAAACATCAAAATAATTTAGACTTTGTCAAAATTTAAACTTACTTAAAGATAAATTTTTGCTAACATCCTCTCAAGCAAATTAGAGTAAGTAATTAGCCAGACAAAACCATCAAATGGAGATATTATGGCAGCGCACTTTCCATCTGATGGTAAATAGCATAAGAAAAAAAGTTGAGAAACTTGTGAGTGAACTTAAAAACTTTTTTAGAGAGTTTTAAAACAGCTAAATAATTTTTTGAGCTTTTTGGTAATACCTAATCAGAGCAAGGTGGGACGGGTTTGTCTTCGATTTCCCGACAGATGTCTCCCGCACATTTACGAAGTTCGTCTACTCGTTTGGAGAAACTTTGAATAATATTTGTTCTAGTTATCTGAGCTAAATTTTGCAACTGATGGGGGTCTGCCTTCAAGTCGTACAATTCTCGTTCCCCAGTACTGTATTCAACGTAGGTGCAATCTTTAGTGCGAATACCGTGATACTCGGGAACAATTAGAGGAAGTTGATCGAAGGTAAGCCAGCGATCTATCAAAAAAGCTTGTCGCCAAGAATGGGGAGAAGATGAATTAACCTTAAGAAGCGAGGCAAAAGAACGGCCGTCCACAAAATCTGGTATTTCTGCACTTGCTAAATCGGCAAAGGTGGGTGCTAGATCGATATTGCCTGTAATCTGTTCTATAGTCTTGCCAGCCGGAATCCCAGGACCGCGCACGATTAGAGGTACGCGAATATCTTCTTCGTAGGCGGTTTGTTTGCCTGGTTCTAAGCGGTGTTGACCCATATGAAAACCGTTATCGGAAGTAAAAAAGAGATAAGTATTATCTAACTGATTTGTAGTCTTTAGAGTATTGTAGAGACTAGCAATAGCATCATCTACTGCCTGTAGCGATCGCAATTGTTGTCGATAGAGTCTATTAATCCTGTTATGCTGTCGTTGCTGCAAAAGCGGTAATTCCCGGATGTACTGGGGTTTATCGCTGACATCGGCTTCGTTATATGATGGCATCCGGGGTAAGCGAGCATCAGAAAACAATTTTTGATGGCGCGGTGCAGGAGTAGCTGGTTGGTGTGGCGTATAAAAAGAAAGATAGACGAAGAATGGTTGCTCGTCTTTTGCTGTTTTCAGAATAAAATCGCGAGCTTTACCAGTATATACATCTGTTCCGTAATCTTGTGGGCGATCGCCATAAGTAACTAATCTACCATTCTCATTGAGGGTATAGTTAAATTCTGAATAGGGAGTGCCCTTGACCGAACTAGCCCATCGATCCCAACCAGGAGGAATGTAGTTCTTGGCTACACCATAAGGATAATTATTCAAATATTTGCCGAACATCGCCGTGCGATAACCCTTTGCTTGTAGCCAAGTAGCTATGGTTGATTTTTCCAAGCCGCGTCTGTGAAAAGCTTCAAAACCGCCTTCGATCCTTTTGTTAGTCTCGATACCAGTATTGTGAGCATACTGACCGCGCAAAGTAGTTGCTCGCGAAGGACAGCACAAAGAGACATTGACAAAATAGTTACTAAAACTAACTCCCTGCTCGATTAGCAGCGAATTTAGTTGGGGCATATACTTTATAGACCCAATATCCTGATCGTCAGTCAAGATAAATAAAATATTTGGCGGACGTTCTGCTACTACATTCGTATGAGATCTACAGCTAATATTTACTAGTAGCAAGCCAAAACTCAAGCTTAGGAATAAAAATTGCTTTAGAGTAATTTGCTTTGCTTTTGTATAGATTGCTTTTTTTAGAAAATACCCAAAAAAAATTTTTCCATAGAGCGATCGCTACATGAATTCTTAATGGGTGGAGATTATGTGTAACACATCTTACTTTAATTAGCTTCTAAAAGTACAATAACGATAAAAAAATTAAAAGAAAAGAAGGAGGAAATGAAAAGAGCGTGGCTGTTAAAGTTCAAATTTAACCTCCGACAAGTTTAAAAGCAATCGTTGCCTATTAATAGTTTTTGGTTCTAGCAGCGATCTTGCCCGAGACTATATAGGGAATCTATCCTTAAAACAGCTCTTAACATCATTTATTATGATAAAAAAAAAGCCAAAAAAATCAAGAAACATTTTTACGCACTTTGTCTGAATAATCTTGGATACGAATTTGACGAAAAAATTGTATAAAAAACTGTCGCCAACCAAAGGGTAAATAAGATAGTAATAAGCCCAAACTAGTTCGAAGAGAACGACCTAAAACCTTATGGGATCTCTTGAGTAATTCCCTACCTTTAACCGTGTCTCCTTTTTCAATCAATCTTAATGCCAAAGCTTGTTGAGTACCCGCTAATTTCCGTATTCTTAGTCCTTCTAATTCTGGATCGCTAAAACGATAACTATCGATACAAAAAACTTTAGCAGATAAAAAATGAATATCCTGTTTTAAACTAGTTTGTGCTCCGTGGAAACGATATTCCATCAATAACTCTGGCAAAAAATAACCTCGATACCCCGCGATCGCCAACCGAACTAATAAATCGAAATCCTCACAACCATCTGCTTGCGGACGCATATAATCTAATTTTGTTAGACAATAACGACGAAATAAAGACGAACCTACTTGTAAACTTTGATTTAAAAAGGTTTCTCGGAGTAAATCGGAGATTAATCCTTCTTGTAAGCGATCTTTACCCCACTTTGCCGAATTAGCTCTGGTGGCTACCTCATCTCTTTTCCCTAGGGCATTAATAATCCAGTGATCGCTACAAACAAAATCTATTTCTCGATGAGCATCTAATACAGCTACCGTTTTAGCCAGAAATTGTGGTGTAAGACCATCATCATCATCAAATTTAATAAAATAATCCCCTACTGCCGCATCAAAACCAGAACGCATATTGCAACTGCGCCCGATATTGTGGGGATGACGGAGATAGCGTAGGCGAGGATCGTCCCATTGAGCAACTATCTCTGCTGTATTGTCAGTAGAGCCATCATCGCAAATAATTAGTTCAAAGTTCGTATAGGTTTGTCGCAAAACGCTATTAACTGCATATTGCAAATACTGAGCACGATTATAAGTAGGAATACAAATACTTACTTTGGGCATCAGCTAACTTAATAGAAGATTATTATCTGTTATAGTTCGTAAACCTAAGCTCGTCTCCAGTAAAAGCAAGCAAAAAATATTAGAAAATTTTTGAGGCTGGGTATATGGCTTTGTCTTCTAAGAGTAGCTAGGATGCTATTATTTCCTATTCTTGCCTCTCGATCTAGCTCTAGAGGAGTAAACGGATGAATATTCTCATGCTTTCTTCTACTTTTCCCTATCCTCCCAATAGAGGAAGGAAGCAGTTGAGAACATTTCATCTGCTGAAATATTTGTGCGATCGCCATCGAGTAACTCTTGTAACTCGACCTACTGAGGATATTCAAGATCGAGAAAGAGAAGTTATTAGAGAATTAGTAGAAGAGTTAATCATTTTTCCTGCGGCTACTTCTGAGGGACAGGTAGGATTATTGAATAAAGCCAAGCGTTTGGGTACTTTTTTGCAACAGGGAACACCACCCAAAGTTTTAGCTGCTTATTCTCCAACTATTGCTGCATGGATAGATGAAGCTGTCAGTCAGAGGCAATTTAATGTCATTACCTGCGAAGACGATATCGATGAAATTTATATTCGTCCTCAGTGGCGAGAAGAATTAGGAACTGTTTTGAATTTGCACGGTTCCGAGTATGGAAAATTTAAACAACAGCTAGAGAGGGGAGATTCAGACAACGAAATCAAAGACCAAATCAACTTGGGATTACTGCGACGCTACGAACAAAGCTACTTGGCCAAATTTACTGCCATCGTTACGATTAATCAAGCTGATAAACGGTTACTCAAAGAATTAAATCCTGATAGCAACGTTACTGTTATTCCCAACGGAGTAAATTTATCCTTATTTCATCGCCGGATTACTAATCAAGGGGGACAGCGAATAGTTTTTGTCGGCAACATGGATCGACCTGCTAATATCGATGCGGTGCGTTTTTTCGCCCTAGAAGTATTTCCTGCTATTCGCCAACGCTATCCCGAAGCTACTTTGGAGTTAGTCGGTGCCAGACCATCTTCTCAAGTGCAAGAACTAGACTCTCTTCCAGGAATTGCAGTGACTGGAGAAGTCTCTTCTGTAGTCGAATACTTGCATTGGGCAACAGTAGCTGTCATGCCAATGCGTAAAGGATCTGGACTGAAAAATAGAACTCTAGAAACGTTGGCGACGGGTGTTCCCTTAGTAGGAAGCGATCTCGCTTTAGCAGGATTGGAAGTAGATGGTCCCAACGTTCCCCTACGGGCAATGCGTGCCAATACTGTGGAGGAATACGTCTACGCCATCGGTCGTCTTTTTGCCCAACCGAAACTGCGAGAAAAGCTATCGGAAAATGGACGGTCTTTGGTAGAAAACGAATACACTTGGTCAAAAATAGGTCAGCAGTACGAAAAAATATTGCTGGATACCTGCCTAAATTGAATTGCGATCGCAGCATTTTTCGATTAGATGAGCTAGACTTGGCACTCTCAACCAGATTTTAACCATATGTTACAACTGCAAATAGCTGCAATTATCTGTACTCACAATCGCGATCGCTATCTAGGTGCAGCTATTGATAGCTTGTTAAAACAGGATTATGAGGATTACGAGGTCGTAGTAATAAATAACGCTTCTAGCGATCGCACTGGTGAGGTAGTTCAAGCCCGTCTAGCCCATCCTCGTCTCAAATACGTCTACGAATCAGTGTTAGGGCTATCGGTTGCCCGCAATCGAGGTGCCAAGGAAACTACAGCTCCGATTTTAGCTTATCTCGATGACGATGCAGAAGCCTCTCCCCAATGGTTGCGGATAATTGCTACTGCTTTTCAAGACAATAAGCGTCTGGCGATCGCGGGCGGTAAAGTAACTTTAATTTGGCCCGGAGAAGTTAGCCCTCCTAACTGGCTATCTACTGACATGGCAGGAGGTTTAGGGGCTTACGATCTTGGCGAGGAGATAGTCTATATCGACAATCCCCAATTAACTCCTAGAGGTTTAAATTACTCTATTCGACGCAGTTTTTTGGAGGAGATCGGCGGCTTCGACCCTAATTTGGGACGAGTAGGCAAAAATTTGCTTTCTAACGAAGAATTGTATATGACCGAATTAGCGATCGCCAAAGGATGGCAAGTCGCCTATCTTCCCCAAGCTTTAGCAGCCCATAATGTTGCTCCAGAACGACTCAAACCTAGTTGGTTTTTACGCCGTAGTTGGTGGCAAGGAATTAGTGAATGTTATCGAGAAGAACTTGCCGGAAAAACTGGAATCGGACAACTAAATAGAGGAAGTGAAAGATTGCTAAGAGGACTTTATAAATCTTTGAAATACTCTAGGGAGCCGGCTTTACGCTTTGATAACTTTGTCTATGCTTATGGTCAGATAGGTTATCTTGGTGCGGTGTGTCAAAATTTGTTGGGAATTTCTGGGTGGTCAAAGAAAAAATAACATGAAAATTTTAATGCTATCTTCGACTTTTCCCTATCCTCCAACCAAAGGTGGAACTCAGGTCAGAACTTTTAATTTACTCAGGCATCTCAATCAAAAGCATCACGTTACTTTAGTTACTCAAAAAGATAACGAGATCCCTGAAGAAACCATTGTCGCTTTAAGAGGATGGGTCACAGAATTAAAAGTTTTTCCTCGAGAACCAGTAGTTGAAGGAGGAATACTGAACAAGATCGAACGCTTTGGTAAATTTTGGCAACAAGGAACGCCGCCTAACGTACTACACTCCTACTCAGTTGAGATACAGAAGTGGATAGACAAAGCGGTGGTAGCGGGAAAGTTTGAGGCAATTACTTGCGAACATAGCGTCAATGAAATCTATGTACGACCCCAATGGAAACGTCATCTTCAGACAGTAGTCAATATTCATAGTTCCGTTTATCGGACTTGTCAAAATCAGTTGGCAACGGCAACTTCAGAAAACAAGTTACGCGATCGCTTGTATCTTCCCCTGCTGCTTCGCTATGAAAAGCGCTTCTGTCAAAAGTTTTCACAAATTGTGGTAACTACAGAAGAAGATCGACAGCAAATATTAACCTTTAATTCTCAAAGTAAAGTTGCAGTTATTCCTAACGGAGTCGATCTAGTTACTTTTCCCTATCGTAACACTGACCCTGGAGGAAGACAGCTGATCTTTTTTGGAGGCATGGATTACATTGCCAACATTGATGCTGCTTGCTTTTTTAGTAGAGAAATTTTACCTATCTTACAAGCAAAATATCCCGGTACGACTCTTACTGTGGTAGGTTCTAACCCGACACCAAAAGTATTAGCTTTAGCCGAACTGCCCGGAATTAGAGTAACGGGGCGTGTAACTTCCATAGCAGAATATTTACATCGAGCTACTATCTGTGTTGTACCCATGCGCACGGGTTTTGGCATCAAAAATAAAACTTTGGAAGCAATGGCTGCAGGAACTCCTGTCGTTGGTAGCGATCGCGGTTTGGAAGGAATCGAGGTCGATAGAGATGGGGTTCCTTTACGCGCCTTACGAGCCAATCGGGTAGACGAGTATGTCGAAGCCATCAGTCGTCTGTTTGCAGATGCAGAATTAAGAGCGACCCTATCCCATAATGCAAGAGCAATGATCGAACGAGAATATAGTTGGCCTAATCTTGCCAAACGTTACGAACAAGTAATTATTGATAGGTGAACTACCTATCGCTTCTCTTGCGAGTAAGCTTAGGCTTCCTACCCAAAGAATTGCCTCAGTAGCAAGCTACGTTGGTCTTACATCCTGACGATAGGCTATCCCTTCAGTTCCTGAAGTTCTGAATTTTTTACTACTATGCTTTTTATCGCAGCTTCCACAAGTCCACTACGGCGGGTCAGGTTTAGCAAGTTACATCCTTCTTACCGCTGAGAGCTTCCATCATCAGCCCAAGTCATTACCTTGCAGACCTAGAAAGCTATGTCTCAATGTTACCAAAATTGAGAGGGGGCTTTTATGAAGATTTTGTAAATTCTTGCTCGCCTATCCATCCTGACTCTGAGCTATCGCTACAGAGCAGGACTTCCGGCGGATTAGTTAAATAATCTTTCGTTTTCAACATACATTTTTGCAACACAATCACTTCTATATTTTTTATATCTTTGAGTAGATGCAATAAAAGTTATACTACATGGTAAAACAGGGTGAAGTTCGACCATTATTAGGATTCAAAGGTATCTACGCCTTATGTCTGCAATAAAACAACCAGAGCTGACAGAGTTGGTTCGGGAGACTCGGCAGCGTCTCAAAATCTTACAGGTTAAGTTTGCAGCGAAGCAGGGGATTTCGTTTCAGAGCGTTAATCTTTGGGAGAACAGACGGGTAAACCCTTTACCAGTGCCTTTGACACAAATTGAAGCACTACTACTTCAACTAGGCGATTCGCCAAAGACGACACTGGGCGAACGCGGCGAAGATCTGCGATCGGATACTTTCCAGAATGGGAGGTAGAGCCTATGTCCCCCGAGCTAAAAACAACCGATCCTAAAGACATCTTTACTGGCGGTGGCGAGATGGGGGTGTTGATGCGATCGCTTGATTGGTCGCAAACATCACTCGGTGCCATTCAACACTGGTCCCAGAACTTGAAGACTGCTGTCCGGATTATGCTAACTTCCCGCCAACCGATGTTTGTTTGGTGGGGAGAAGACCTTATCAATCTTTACAACGATGCCTACCGAGCGATTTTAGGAGGTAAACATCCCGAGGCACTGGGACAGCCTGCTGCTCGCGTATGGCGAGAAATTTGGGATCGAGTTGGTCCGCGTGCAGAATCAGCCATACGCAACAATGAGGGCACTTACGACGAAGCATTACTGCTAATTATGGAGCGCAATGGCTATCTAGAAGAAACTTATTACACATTTTCTTATAGCCCTGTTCCCGATCTTGAAGGTAAACCAGGCGGCATTATTTGTGCCAATACTGATGATACTCAACGTATCATTGATGAGCGGCAGTTGGCATTGTTAAAAGAACTTGCCTCTAAGACAGCAGATGCACGAACATTCGACGAAGCTTGTAAGTTAAGTGCAACCTGTCTTGCAACCAATCCCTACGACTTACCCTTTGGGATGATTTATCTCATCGATCCGGAGCGTCGATGTGCTGTATTGGCTGGAACATCTGGGATTGAATCGGGTCACGCCCTTGCTCCTCAGATGGTTGAACTCAATAATGAAGATTGGCACTTTGCCGAGGTACTCAACACCCATGAACCTTATCTCATCTCAGATTTAGATATACGCTTTAGGGATTTGCCAACCGGAGCCTGGACGCGATCGCCTCATCAGTTGGTCATCGTACCCGTTGCGCCGTCTGGAGAAACTGGAAAAGCGGGCATCTTAGTAGCTGGTTTGAATCCATTTCGGTTGTTTGACAACAACTACCGGAGATTCTTAAACCTGGTTTCGGCTCAAATTGCTGCCAGCATTGCCAACGCTCAAGCCTATGAAGAAGAACACAAACGGGCTGAAGCGCTGACCGAACTAGATCGCGCTAAAACTGCTTTCTTCAGCAACGTCAGTCATGAATTCCGCACTCCGCTAACCCTCATGCTCGGTCCATTAGAGGAGATTGTCAACGCCTGTCCCGACTCACTCGCAACAGGGCATTGCGAACAATTGGAGATGGTACACCGCAATGGGCTGCGCTTACTGAAGCTAGTCAATACTTTGTTGGATTTCTCCCGGATTGAGGCAGGTCGCATTCAGGCAGTATACGAGCCAACTGATCTGGCAATGCTAACAGCAGATTTGGCAGGGGTATTTCGCTCCGCGATCGAGCGGGCGGGGATGCACCTGCAAGTAGACTGTCCCCCACTGCCCGAACCTGTTTATGTGGACCGGGAGATGTGGGAGAAGATTGTCCTGAATCTACTTTCTAACGCCTTCAAATTCACCTTTAAAGGGAAGATTATGGTTGCCCTACGCTCCTGGGATGACCGCATTGAGCTAGAAGTGCGGGACACGGGTATCGGCATTCCAGCCGAGGAGCTACCCTACATCTTTGAGCGGTTCCATCGGGTGAAGGGAGCAAGAGGACGGAGCTATGAGGGATCGGGAATTGGTCTGTCGTTAGTTCAAGAACTGGTAAGCTTGCATGGCGGTACCATTGAGGTAAGCAGCGTTGTCGATCGAGGAACGAGTTTCATCGTATCCATTCCCAATGGCTGTAATCATTTACCCAGCGAACATCTTGGGGTAACTCGCACGCTGACATCGACGACAATGGGAACCGCGCCTTATGTTGAAGAAATATTACGCTGGCTGCCAAAATCGGTAGACAGTTCAGAGACTCTAACCTCTGAGTTCTCCCTTTCGGTTCCTATCCAATCCAGGCAATCATCTACACCAACGGCGCGAATTCTGCTAGCAGATGACAATGCCGATATGCGCGACTATGTAAAGCGTCTGTTGAGCCGACAGTATGAAGTGGAAGTCGCAGCAGATGGAATAATGGCGTTGGCTGCAGTCAGGCAGCAAGTGCCCGATCTCGTTCTGACTGATGTGATGATGCCCCGGTTAGACGGTTTTGGGCTATTGCGCGAGCTGCGGGTAGACCCAACTACCAGAGATATTCCGATTATCCTGCTGTCTGCTCGTGCGGGAGAAGAAGCCCGCATCGAGGGACTGGAAGCAGGAGCCGATGACTATTTGATCAAACCCTTCTCTGCCCGTGAACTGTTGGCAAGGGTAGAAGCAACCCTGAAGTTGATCCGTATCCGCAAAGATGCAGGACAGGCGGTTCGCGAGAACGAAGAACGGTTGCTCTTTGCCCTGACTGCCGCCCGGATGGTTGCCTGGGAATGGGATTTGACAACTGGTATCAGTCAGCGGTTAGGGAATGCTGCCGAGATTCTGGGCTTGGGCACGAGTAACGCAGACGATTTTTACCGGATGGTTCATCCAGAGGACCGCGCAGTTGTCGAGGCAGCAACCGCTCGTGCTATTCGGGGTGAGGCTCCTTACGATCTGGAATTCCGCTCGATCGCGCCAGACGGCCGCACACTCTGGCTGGCAGACAAAGCCCGTCTGAGGTATGACGACGAGGGTAAGCCCTCGCACTTGACTGGGGTGTGCGTAGATATCACAGATCGCAAACAGGCAGAGGAGGCATTGCAACAACGCGAAGCAGAACTTCGTTTAGTGACCGATACCGTACCTGCCTTGATATCCTTTGTAGATTCAGACCAACGCTACCGCTTCAACAATCGAAAATACGAAGAATGGTTTGGACGTCCGGCAACGGAAATCTATGGTCAGTCCCTGCGAGAAGTGTTGGGTGAAGCTGCCTACGAAGAGATTCGTCCTTATGTTGAGCGAGTTCTGGCAGGACAGCAAGTAACCTTTGAGAGCCAGATACCTTACAAGGATGAGGGAACCCGTTATATCAACGCGACGTATGTTCCTCAATTCAATCATCGAGGAGCGGTTGAAGGCTTTGTGGCATTTTCTTGACAACAACAACAAATAACAACAACAAGCACGACGAACAGCTTAACATTTCTTTTTTCTTTGATGTGGACAAATAATTATAAAATAACAACAACAATAAACAACAGCCACAAATGAAGGTACAGAAAGGGAAATTACCCAGTAGTGGTGAAATAGTCTGGTTCGTTTTAGATCGCAACTATAAACCTATTAAGCCCATACAAGACTACATAAGCTATTTAGCTAGTTTGAATCGTTCCTCTAAGACACTGAGAACTTATGCCCACAACCTGAAGCTTTATTGGGAGTATTTAGAAAGATACTGTATAGCTTGGAATTCAATTACTTTAGAGCAATTATCGGAGTTTATTCACTGGTTACGCCGTCCTGAATACGACCCTAAAATTGTCTCCATAGAATCTCGAACAGCAAAGCGTAGAGAGTCAACTATTAACAACGTAATGAGTACGGTATGTCAGTTCATTGACTATCATCAACGTCTAGACAACATAGAATCAGAGATTGATACAACAGTTGAAAGACCACCTACTGCCCGTAAATTCAAAGATTTACTTTATCACATCAACAAATCTAAACCCTTTGAAGGAAGATTTTTAAGACTAAAAGAACCCAAAACATTTCCTGGTTGTTTAACCGCAGAGCAAGTAAAAACATTAATCAATGCCTGTAATAATCGTCGAGATAAATTATTGATTTCTTTACTCTATGAAAGTGGGATTAGAATTGGTGAAGCATTAGGACTAAGACATGAAGATATTATCTCTAATGGTAAATATAATCAAATCAGAATCGTATCACGTGCTAATAATCATGAAGATGCCAAAGTCAAAAATGATTCTGAAAGAGTTGTAGATGTACCAATTAGTATTCCTAAACTTTACTACGACTATTTTGTATATGATTATCCAGAAACAATTGACTGTGATTATATTTTTATCAATCTATATTCTCCTAATGTAGAATTGGGTACTCCCATGACCTACAACGGAGCAAATGGCTTATTTCGCAGTCTAGAAGCAAGAACAGGAATAGAAAAAATAACTCCACATTTACTGAGACATACTCACGCTACAGAACTAATTAAGTCTGGATGGGAAATGGCTTATGTTCAGAAACGATTGGGACATAAACATATTCAAACAACAATGGATACTTATACTCATCTAAGCGATGAAGATGTAAGAAAAGAATTTGATAAATATATCGCTACGAAAAAAGCTGATGTCAGATAAATCAAGAAATCAACAACAAAGAGACTTTCTTTATCCTTCTTTAACCAAAGTAGTCATTCACCAAGCGACAGATGAAGATGAGCAAACAAGTAATGTAGAACCAATTTATTTTGACCCTAATGTTTTATGTTGCCCTCGTTGTGGAAGTGTCAATGTAAAGAGTTCGGGAAAAAATGCTGGGAAAAATAGCAATGGAAAAAAACGATATAGGTGTAAAGAACCTGAATGTCAGAGAATATTTATTGATCCAAAACTGCGTGAGAGAGGAATACCATTAACAGAAGTTCAATGCAGATTTTGTCATAGTAACAACTGTGTAAAAGGTGGTTTTACTGGTTCAGACGGAAAGCAAAAATATAACTGTAAAGATTGTAGAGCGAGCTTCGTTCCTGGTTCAACTAGAAAACGTAGACCCAAGAATCTGCCATTATCTGAAGATATCTGGGATGCTAAAGCACTTGGGCTTAAACCGTTAAAAACCGATAGTCATACCAAACTAAACTTTACTGAGATTAGCCAACCTTGGCTAAAAGAACTAGCGAAAAAATTTATTAAATTCAAATCAGCAACCAGAGCTTTTGGCACAATTCAAAATTACTTATTAGCCAATCTAGATTTTGCTAATTTTCTAGATAGTAATTATCCAGAAATAATCAACATAGAGCAATTAGATAGAAAGCTGGTACTAGATTATATTTTTTATGTAAATAGTCGAGGCTTAAAGCCAAGCTGGAAAAATATGTTGATTGGCAATTTAAAAACTTTTCTCGATACGGGAAATGAAAATAAATGGTTCAGGACAGATAGATATTTAATTATAATAGAAGATTACTCAAAACAAACTACCCGAACCAGTAATGAGAATGGTTTTAGTCATCCAAGAGTGTGGCATGAGGTATAGTTCACTAGGAATAATTAGTTTTGATTGTTTAGTCTATATCGGCAAAGATACTTTGGGAAATGAACAATGGAGCATCAAATTTTATGACGAAAAACTCGACCGAGAGAGAACTATACCCATCAGCTTAGAGTTAGTTGAAATAGTTAAACAGCAACAAGAATTTATTCGAGAATATTGTGGTGACGACAATGAATATTTATTTACCGCTAGAGCCGTGGGTTCAAATGGTGCTGTGTTTATACCAATGAAAAACCAAGTGATGGGCATTGGTAACTTTATCAATTATCTCAACAACCTAGCTAGAAAATGCAAGATTCAAGATGAGAATGGAAAGTTATGGCACTTTGAATCTCATCAATTTAGACATACCGTAGGGACACAAATGATTAACCAAGGAGTTCCTCAACACATAATTATGAAAATACTCGGTCATTGTAGTCCAGAAATGACCATGCGCTATGCTCATATTCATGATGAAACTTTAAGAAAGGAACTTGCCAAGTTTCATGAAAGTAAAACTATCGATATTACTGGTCAAATAGTTGCTTTAGAGCTAGAAGGGAATCCTGAAGATTTAGAGTGGTTTACCAAGGAAATCGCTGCTATAGCTTTACCTAACGGTTATTGTGGTAGACCAAAAGTATTAGGTGATTGTGATATTGCTGGTGATGTTGGTTGTTATATTTGTCCTCACTTTCGCACTAATAAAAGTTTTCTTGATATTCATAAAGATCAATTAGAAAGAACCAGAAAAATATTAACTAAAGCCTATAAATATGACTGGCAATTGCCAATCAAAAAGAATGAACCAATTAGGCAAAATTTAAAGCTTATTATTACTACTTTGGAGGCAGATAAATCATGAGTAAAAATAATCGAGAAGCCAGAATAGCTAATCTATCTGCTGCATCCGAACAGAAAAAACAGAATGCTCTAGCTGCTACGGAAAAGGCAATTCGTAAGTTACAGCAGGAAGGCAAAGTAATTAGCTTCAAAGCTGTCGCCCGTGAAGCACAAGTATCGACCAGCTACCTTTACAAATATTCAGAGCTAAAAGACTGCATCATGAAGCTGAGGGAAGAACAAAAACGTAGTGGAAAGAGAGTCATACCTGCTGCTTCTGATAACTCCAAAAATCGCATCATCGGTCATCTAAAAACACGAATTAAAGATTTAGATGCAGAAATAACTCAGCTAAGAAAAGCCAATGAATCTCTGGCTGGTAGAGCATTTGAATTAGAAAGTTATGAAAGTGCGGTCAATCGCTTTAGGGAAGAAAATCAGCGTCTTCTGCAAGAGATAGAAAGATTAGCCGATGAAAATAGTGAATTAAGACATAAATTAGCTCTCGATAATTTAGCTCCAATCAAGAAAGTCACTTCTCTCAAAGGCAAGCGAACTAAAGCACCACCAAGACCAATACCAGATTCAGTAAAAATTGAGTTAACTAATCTAGATATCAAAATCAACAGCACTTTGAGAAAGCTAATTCGCGTCAATCCAGAAGAGATAGTATTAGAATCCATTGAAGCGTTAAAGTATGCCTTGTCTAATCAGGAGATAAAGAATTCTGCTGGATGGTTAGCAGAAGGTATTAAGAATAGATGGAAAAAGTCAGACAATTCAACACAACAGATACAAAATGTAGAAGAGTTGGTTTTTCCCGAAGGATTTGAGGAATGGTATATTCAGGCGATTGATGCAGGTTTTATTGTTAATGAGTCACCAGCAGGATTGCCCAAGAATACCAAAGGAGAGCTATTAGTCAAAGTAAAACGTTCCACTGCATCAGGACTTCCTTATAGTTTGATGTCTTGGCTTGAAGCGAAGAAAATGATGGAAATGAGATCGTAATAATACCTAATATTAGGATTTTTGACTTAAAAATCGTCTTGTTTCAAAATCTCACTGCCGATCGCTCGCCCAACAAAGGGAGTAGATAGCACGATTGAGGTAATAATGGTTGCGTAGGGAATAAAGCGATCTACCAATTTTTCTAAATGACTGACAGAAGTAACTGAAACTTTGGCTAAATAGCGATCGCTACCCGTGACGCGATAACAAGACCGAACTTCTGGACAATCTTGCAGAAGCGAACGAACCTCCTGGCAGCTATGTCCAGAAGGATTGATGTGAATAAATGCCATAATTGGCAATCCCAGTTTTTCTAAATCTAATTCTGCACGATAGCGAGTAATTACTCCTGCTTCTTCTAAACGACGAACTCGTTCTGCTGCTGCTGGCGGTGAGAGATCTACTCTCTTGGCAAGTTCGCTAAACGGGATTCGCCCTTCCTGTTGCAGAATAGATAGAATTTGCCATCCAGTATGGTCTAGAAGCTTTTCTCGCTCGTTCATTTTAATAAAATAAAGTAAAAAGCTAAATTTGTCTTTTTATATTAACCCAAGTGTGCATAATTACTTTCTTAATGCCTTTAAAACGCTTAAAAAAATTAATATTATAAATACACGACTCGAAAGAACTAGAATGTCGCAAGCGACAGGAGAAAAAATGAGTAAATTTGCTAGAACCGTTCTGAAAAACAATGAGGTGAATGAGCAGGAATGGTTAAGACCGCCTTACTTGCAAACTTACGAATTTTCTGACGAGCCTTTATATGTTTTACCTGCTTTTTTGTCCCGTGCTGACTCTTCTCCATTATCCGAGAGAAGGAGAGATCCTAACAATGTGGTAGACAAAAATGGAGAGGTGATTGAAGATCCCAGTGCCGATCCTTCAGCCTTAGCTTTTGAATCCGATCCCAACTTAGTTCATGAAAAATGGAATGAGTATTGGCGCAAGGTTCACGGCATGCGCTTCATCCATAAGGATGGTCCAAACGACAACAGCATCAGCAGAATGCTTAGGTATGACCAGGTGCATCGAATTTCGGGTGGTCCTACTTCTTATTTTCCACCGCCTTACAAAGTTCCGATGGATGAGAATGGTCGCCTTTATGAAAGCGTCTTGGGATGTATAGAACCATATAAACGTCCTCAACACGATGGACTAGCCTACATGGCTTTTAAAACCTTGGAAGATCTACAAGACTCTTTTGGTTCCAAAAACAAATTTCCCAGTCGAATTGTTCCTGAAGAACGAATTATATTTCGGGAAGTACCGCACCTGATTGCCAAGGAGTACATTATCATCCCCAATTCTGGACCTCGCGATCCACTTGTTTTAATCAAGGTTCATAAGCGAAAGCCCGATCTAAAGCGCAAACAGTTCCAGGATATCTGGCTTCACGAGCATGCGGATTTGGTTTTGTCCAAACTAGCGACTCATCAGTATGTGAAACGATATGCCCAATTGCACAATGTCGGATCTTCCTCCGAAAGCGAGCAATTCTGGCATCCATACGGCAGCACCATCGATGGAGTCACGGCGATGGCTTTCGCCAGCATGAACGACGTGGAAGACTTCTTAATGACGGAAGACTATGCCTTACTGGAAAAACATGAGGCGACGTTTATCAATCATCATGAATCTGAATATTATACTTGCCTTAACTACAACATTATCAACCGACTTCATCCAGAAGTTGCTACTCGTCGCTAAAAAGTGACAGCTAAATGGCGTTGCATCATCATGGGATGGTTGAGACTGACTGGGAGAACAGCGCGTACGCGCAGTCGCCGCAAGGCGGCTCTAGGGCATTAGCCCCTGTGAGACGGGGAGACTGGAGGAATGATAGGTTGTTGCTCAATCTAAATCATTCCGTAAATATGCAACGCCAGCTAAATAAATGGAAATTAAGAAATGAGTTTGTTGCTTTTGATTTTCGCTATGGTGGCTGGTGCACTTCTACCAACCCAAGCTGGGATTAATGCTCAACTGGCAAAAAACTCGGTCATCCGCTCTTGGCTGCCTCTGTGTCCTTTGCGCTGGGAACGTTCGCGTTATTGCTTTTTACTTGGGCGTTTCAGATCCCCTTGCCTGAAATTGGCAGGGCGACGCAAGCACCTTGGTACTTTTGGCTCGGAGGATTGCTCGGTGTAATCTATCTTACAGCTACGATTATCTTAGCACCCATACTCGGCGCAGCGACGATGATTGGACTGATTGTTGCTGGTCAGATGTTGGCATCTATCGCTTTGGATCATTTCGGTTTATTCGGTTATCCAGTACATCCACTGGGATTCTGGCGTGCTGTAGGTGCGATCTTCTTAATCGTTGGTGTAGCTACAATCCAGCGTAATTAAAACGGAGCGATCGCGTAGCTAAAGCAATTTTTCTTCAGAGAAAATTCGCTATTTTCTTTTCAAATTGCAGCGAACATTCTCATTGAATTAGTTAGAAAAAAGAAATCTAAAGAAAATTTATGAGACTATTATCTCCTTTTAAACTTGGGGCTTGTGAGTTACCCAATCGGATCTTGTTGGCTCCTCTAACTCGCTGTCGTGCGGGTGCTGGATATGTTCCTCAACCAATGAATGCTCTTTATTACGCTCAAAGAGCTTCTGCGGGACTAATTATTAGTGAAGCGACTCAAGTAGCCCGTAACGGTATTGGCTATCCCAACACTCCAGGAATTTACAGCCAAGAACAGGTAGAAGGCTGGAAGTTAGTGACTGAAGCCGTACATAGCAAAGGAGGAAAAATCTTTTTGCAGCTATGGCACGCTGGACGAGTTGCCCACCCTTCTTTTTTGGAAAAAGGTGAAATTCCCATCGCACCTAGTCCCATTGCTGCTGATTATATGGCAGATACCGCCAACGGCAAGCAGCCCCACGTTATTCCCAGAGAACTAAAACTAGAAAAAATTCTAGGCATTGTCCAACAGTTTCAGCAGGGAGCAAAAAATGCTAAAGAGGCTGGATTTGACGGAGTGGAAATTCACAGTGCCAATGGCTATTTAATCGACCAGTTTCTTCAAGACAATTCCAATCGGCGCGAAGATAAATATGGGGGTTCGATTGAGGGGCGATCGCGTTTTCTAATCGAAGTTACTCAAGCAGTAGTAGATGTGTGGGGACGAGAAAGAGTGGGAGTGCGCTTATCTCCCAGCAGTACTTTTAACGATATGCACGATTCAAATCCTACTGGTACTTTTAGCTATGTTGCTAAGGAATTAGATCGCTTGGGCATAGCTTATCTTCACCTCATCGAACCGCGTATCAGAGGCAATGTAACTATTGAAGATGATGGGTCAGGTTTGGGAGCCAAGTTTTTTCGTCCAATTTTTCAGGGGGCAATTGTTACCGCAGGGGGCTATAGCCGCGATACGGGAGAAGCAATTCTGCAAAAAAATGATGCCGATTTGGTTGCCTTCGGTCGTCTGTTTCTTGCCAATCCCGATTTACCCAAACGATTTGCCCTCAATGCCTCTCTCAATAAACACAATCGCGACACATTCTATACCAGTGGTGCAGATGGTTACATCGATTATCCAACCCTTGAAGAAATTAGCTGACCGACAGAACCACGATCGCGAAAAACTTAATCCTGTCTCGTTCCATAAGTAAATATGACTTTAACTATCAAGATCGTCTCAGACTTTATTTGCCCTTGGTGTTTAGTTGCAGAAACTAGGCTCAATAGAGCGATAAAACAGTTAGATACCAATATCGACATCAAACAGATTTGGTATCCCTACGAGCTAAATCCCACTATGCCCGAAGCAGGAATTGAGCGTAAAGCTTATCGTACTGGTAAATTCGGTAGCTGGGAATATTCACAACAGCTTGATGCTCAAACTATACAGGCAACTAAAAATGACGGAATTAATTTTCGCTATGACCTGATGGGCAAAACTCCCAACACACTAAAAGCTCATCGTTTAACTTGGTTGGCAGAGTCAAAAAACAAAGCTACCGAGATGGCGACTCGGATTTTCAACGCTTATTTTACTGAAGGAAAAGATCTAACAGATATCGAAACCTTAGCTAAACTCGCTGCTGATGTTGGCATAGATGAACGGCAAGCCAGAGATTTTCTTCATACCGATGTAGGTGTCAAAGAAGTTCGAGAGTTAGAAAAACAGGCAGCTAAACGAGGTATTCGTAGCGTACCGACGATCCAAATCGGTAGAGAAATCATTGTTGGTGGGCGATCGGTAGAGGTATTTATGGTTGCCTTACAAAATACTCTCAGGCAAATGACAAAGGCATAACCGCTTATTTACCCAGGCAAAGGCGATCGAATAACGGATATAAATTATGACTAAAGATTCAAACATTTCCAAAGTTAAACTCTACGGTCGATCGAATTCACCAGAAGCCTATCAAATTCGTGATTTTCTCAAGCGCAGCGTAGTTGAATTCGATTGGATTGAGTTAACCTGCGACGAAGATTGTTATCGAGAACTAGGTTTTTCTTCAGTAGACGAGTTACGTTTACCAATAGTCGAACTGAGTAACGGGACTCAACTATTTGCTCCTACCGTACAAGAAGTTGCTCAACAGTTGGGTTGGGTAACACAACCGAGATTTAAAGAATATGACTTATCTATCTATGGTGCAGGTCCTGCTGGTTTGAGTGCTGCGGTTTATGCTGCCTCTGAAGGATTGCGGACGGTTCTCATCGAACGTCATGCCGTCGGCGGACAGGCTGGTAGTAGTTCCTTGATTGAAAATTATTTGGGTTTTCCCGAAGGAATTAGCGGTGCTGACTTGGCAGAAAAAGCGCGACAGCAAGCAGTTAAGTTTGGAATTGAATTACTGATTCTAAGGGAGGGAGTCAAAGCCGAATTTAAAAATAATCGAATTTACGTCGATATGGCGAACGGTAGCAAAATGGTTGCTCGTGCCAACATCTGTGCTACTGGCGTTGAATATCGCCGACTCAATCTTCCAGACGAAGACCAATTTCTCAATCGCGGAGTATATTACGGTGCGGGTGCTAGCGAAGCTCCGTTGTGTCGGAATAAACATATATTTGTCGTTGGTGGTGGTAACTCGGCAGGACAGGCGGTGATGTATTTTTCTCAGTACGCTGAAAAGGTAACTATGCTAGTTCGCAGCAGTAATTTAGCAGCTTCTCTATCTCAATATTTGAGCGATCGCATTACTAAAACTGAAAATATTGAAGTGCTGTTTAACTCTCAAGTTAGCGGACTTCAAGGAGATACAAATTTACAGCAGATTACTATTATTGACCGTCGCGATGGGTCAAAAAAGCAGGTAGATACTCAACATCTCTTTATTTGTATTGGTGGTGTTCCTAATACGGAATGGGCTAAAGATACCAATATTATTCGAGATAAAGCTGGATTTCTAATTACTGGTTCTGACCTACTCAAAAATGGTTGTCCTGATTGCTGGAAATTAAACCGAGATCCTTTTTACCTTGAAACCAGCGTTCCAGGTTCTTTTGCTGCGGGAGATGTCAGACATGGTTCGGTTAAACGCGTTGCTTCTGCCGTCGGAGAAGGGGCAATGGCGGTCACGTTTGTCCATAAATATTTGGAGGAAACTAAATGAATGTAGATCGTCGAGCGATTATAATTGGTGGTTCGCTATCTGGATTATTTACAGGAGTTTTATTGCGTTCTATTGGCTGGCAAGTAGATATTTACGAACGCTCTCCTCATACCCTCAGCAGTCGCGGAGGCGGGGTAGTTTTACAACCAGATGTAGTTGAAGCCTTTGCGATCGCTGGGATTTCCTACCAAAATTTGGGTGTAGATGCTAAGGAACGATATTACTTACAGCGTGATGGCAGCATCCAAGCGATGCCTATGCGTCAGACTTTAACTTCTTGGAACTTACTCTACAACTCATTGAGGCGACATTTCCCCGACGAGCATTATCATCAAGGAAAACGTCTAACTAATCTTCAACAGCACGACGGACAGGTTACGGCAATTTTTGCCGATGGTACTCAGGCAACGGGAGATTTATTAGTTGGTGCAGATGGATTAAGTTCGACAGTCCGCCAAATTCTTTTACCAACCTACGACCCAATGTATGCTGGATATGTTGCTTATCGAGGATTAGTAGATGAGAGAGAACTAGACCCAGAAACGGCAGCTATTATGACCGAAAGATTTGTTTTTTATCAATTCCGCAATTCCCATATTCTTCAGTATGTAATTCCAGGAAAGAATGAATCTTTAGTTCTTGGAGAGCGACGTTTTAACTGGGTTTGGTATGTAAACTATGATGAGACTACAGAACTACCCCGCATTTTGACCGACAAAAATGGCAAACAGCGAAATTACTCGATTCCTCCAGGCATGATGGCAAATGATCTCGAACGAGAAATGAGAGATTATGCCCAAAAAGTTTTGGTCGAACCCTTTCAAAAGCTGATTGCAGCCACTGAAGAACCTTTCGTACAGGCAATTTTAGATTTGGGCGTGCCAAACATGGTATTCAAGCGTATAGCTTTAGTCGGAGATGCAGCATTTATTCCTCGTCCCCATACAGCAGCTAGTGTTTCTAAAGCAGCAGCAAATGCGATTGCTCTGGCTGATACTCTGGTCGATTGTGACCATAATGTATTAGATGCCCTCAAAACTTGGGAATTAGACCAGCTTGCTCTGGGAATGCATCTCTGGAAACGCGGTCGAGATTTAGGAGAGACTTCTCAATTTATCTATGGTAAAAAAAGATGGAAGGAATAGTTTAATTGCTTACTTAATAATATTTCCAAAAACTAATTTTACTTTACCTTTATTCTAAAAAAATATTTATTTGTTGTAAACATATCTACAGCGACAAAAGCCTTAATTTGTGATTGTTGTAGACACTATAGACGAGAAAATGATTATTTTCTCAAGATAGTGGGCTACACCCGTGAGGAAATCGAGACAGGGCAAGTGCGATGGACGGATATCACCCCGACCGAGTTTCTTTCTCTAGATGAAAAAGCGGCGGCAGAACTGAGAACCAATGGGGTAGCAACTCCCTTTGAGAAAGAATTCATTCGCAAAGATGGTACTAGTGTTCCCATCCTCATCGGGTCGGCACTCCTCCAAGAACCCTGCGATCGACAACAAGAAATTATTGCTTTCTTTATAGACCTGACAGAGCGCAAGCAAGTAGAAGCCGCATGGCAAGAAGGGAAACAAACCCTCGATGCCATTATGGATTATATTCCTGAAGGTATTACGATCGCCGAGGCGCCGGATGTTACCATTCGTCAAGTCAGTCGCTACGGGCAGCAATTAACTGGACGACCCAGAGACGAGATCGTAGGTATTCCAGTTACGAAACACGTTGAAAAATGGGGATTGCTGCGTCGCGATGGCACTCAACCCTCTGGAGAGGAGTTACCTCTGACTCGTGCGGTTCAGCAAGCGGAAGTTGTAACGGATGAAGAGTGGATTCTGCAACGACCCGACGGGAGCCAAATCAGCATCCTCTGCAACGCCGGACCGATTCGAGACCGGGATGGCAACACAAGCGGAGGAGTTATGGCATGGCGAGATATTACCGAGCGCAAGCGGTTTGAGGAAACTCTGCGCCAACTAATAGAATGTGCCAAGCTCAAAGGTACAGAGTTTTTTAATACTTTGGTACGGGTGCTAGCTGAAGCTCTCAATGTACGATATGCCTTTGTCGGCGAGGTCTATTCAAAGAACCAGGAGCAAGTCAGAACCCTAGCAATGTGGGTCGATGGCAACTGGAGTGAAAACTGTGAGTATGAGCTAGCTGACACACCTTGCCAGAATGTGACGGAGCAGGGGCTATGCTTCTACCACAGTCAGGTAACTGCTTTGTTCCCGCACGATCCACTCCTGGCTCAGATGGGCGTAGACAGTTATTTGGGGATACTGTTGCGAGCCTCAGACGGCACCACCTTGGGCTTGCTTGTGGTGATGCACGATCGCCCGATTGACGAACAACTTCAACCGGAAACCCTCATCCAAATCTTTGCAGGTCAAGTAGCGGCTGAGCTCGAACGCCAGCAGACGGAAGACAGCTTGCGAGCGGCAGAGGAACGGTTGCGCTTGGCCCTAGCTGCCGCTCGGATGATTGTTTGGGATTGGGACTTGCAAACTAACCGAGTCATTTGTTCTGAGAAGGCTGAAGCCGTTTGGGGAATTCAAGTTGGCGCTGCCGATGACTTTGTTGCCGCAGTTCACCCAGAGGATCGGGCGATCGTTGCTCAAGCTGCTGCCAGCGCCCAACAGGGGGAAGGTATATATAGCTCAGAGTACCGAGTGGTTGGACCCGATGGAATCGTGAGATGGCTGCACAGCCGAGGACGCACTCACTTTAATGCCGCAGGACAGCCACAACGAATTATCGGAGTTTCCCTGGATATCAGCGCTGCAAAGCACCGCGAAGCGGAACGCAAGCGAGCAGAAGCAGAACGGGAACAACTTCTTGCTCGCGAGCAAGCGGCACGGGCAGAGGCAGAGCGAGCCAACCGCATCAAAGATGAATTTCTCGCGATCGTCTCCCACGAACTGCGATCGCCTCTAAACCCTATTTTGGGCTGGTCAATGCTCCTCCGAACTCAAAACCTGGATAGAGCCAAGACCACTCAAGCCTTGAGCACTATCGAACGCAATGCCAAGTTACAAGCTGAACTGATTGAAGACTTACTGGATATCTCCCGGATTCTGCGAGGCAAACTCAGCCTGAATGTTTGTCCGGTCGATCTAGTGCCCACCATTCGAGCGGCAATGGAAACGGTGCGCTTAGCAGCGATCGCCAAATCCATCCAAATAGACACAATGTTTGAACCGGACGTAGGGCTAGTATCGGGCGACCCCGCTCGATTACAACAAGTAGTTTGGAATCTCCTCTCCAACGCGATCAAATTCACGCCAGCAGGTGGTCGGGTTGAGGTAAAGCTGTCATTGGTCACTAGTCATTCGCCATTTGTAGAAGATGGACAAATCACAACTGACGAATCACAAAGAAACGCCAGTTGCTCCAAGTCGGCAGAGCCGACGGCAGTCGCTTTATGCCGGGAAACCCGTCCACCGCGCTGCCTCCCCAACGCACTGGCTCCTAATGACCAAGAACTGATGACAAATAATCGAGGACAAATGACCGAGGACGAATTTGCCCAGATTACCGTCAGCGATACGGGTAAAGGCATCCACCCAGACTTCCTCCCTCATGTATTTGACTATTTCCGTCAAGAAGACGGCGCGACAACTCGCAAGTTTGGGGGACTGGGGTTAGGACTGGCGATCGTTCATCACTTAGTCGAACTCCATGGGGGTACTGTCCAGGCAGAGAGTCCGGGGGAAGGGCAGGGGGCGACCTTTACCGTCAGACTGCCGCTCATGCCCACCTCACCCCAAATCAGCCAAGATAGTATACCGTCTGAACTGGCTTTGGATTTGACCGACTTCCAGGTTTTAGTCGTGGAGGATGATGCCGATACACGAGACTTTGTTGCGTTTCTACTAGAACAAGCAGGGGCAAGGGCGATCGCATCTGCTTCAGCAGGGGAAGCACTTGCTGCTTTAAAGCGTTCCAAGCCAGATGTGCTGCTCAGTGATATCGGGATGCCAGAGGTGGACGGCTATATGCTGATGCGACAAGTGAGAGCCTTGCCACCAGAGCAGGGCGGTCAAATTCCGGCGATCGCTCTGACTGCCTATGCGGGAGAAATTGACTATCAGCAGGCAATGTCAGCAGGTTTTCAACGACACGTCGCAAAACCGATCGAACCCCAGAAGTTGATCGAGGCGATAGTCAGCTTAGTTAGGCAGAGCTAGTAGTCTTTGACATCCTCTCCAGCCTAAAGGCGTGGAGATTCCTACCACTCAAAAAGAGTCTCGGATAGCCCACCCGCAACTATATGTATCGTGGCAACAATCCAACAAATTTTTGTTTTATGCCTCAAAGTATAGATAAACCATTGACTTGTCGGCTTCCCTATTACTGGTTCAGGCTCGGTTTCACAGTCGCAACAGTAAATGCGAGATTAAGAAAAGTAGAGGGAATCCAGCAGAACTTAAATAATTGGACATAATTGGACAATCATAGACATATTTTTATGTTATATCGAGTTTATGTCCAACTTATTAACTGTTACTGAAGCTGCTCAACTTCTTGGTGTTTCTACCAAGACAATAAGACGTTGGGAAAATGAAGGAAAAATCAAAGCAATTAGAACCGAAGGTGGTCATAGACGCTTTGAAGTATCTTCATGACTTGGTAACAAGCATGATGCTTCTTTAACTGTGGCTTACGCTAGAGTATCTAGCTCAGACCAAAAGGAAGAAGAAACAATTAAAGCAGGTTGCAGACGAATTAAAGTGATTACTCTCTAAATGCTCGCCTCAACAAGCTCTTAGAGATTTAATTGTCGCTAGAGATAGGTGGAAGAAAAAGATAGCTAAATTCCCACGCTTTAAGAAGAAAGGAATCAAAGACTCTTTCGTGAACTACCG
>JADEWQ010000035.1 GCA_015207585.1 Pleurocapsales cyanobacterium LEGE 06147
AATGTGCCATGACGCAAGAGCGCGAGCGCACTTTAATCTGTTTCCTTTTTTAGTTTAAAATGCCCTTGATGCTTCTATTTCTATATACTTGACAATTTGTACATTTTCTTAACTTGTCACCAATGGCCAATGGTTAATGCTTCAGGGTCTAAAAGACGCTCAGCCGCTTGCACTATCTCGCCATCTTCCCCTCGATGTTGCCGGACTTGTTGAACGCGATAACGCGCATAGGCGATCGAGTTTTCTTTGAACAATTGATGTCGCCACCAAATTTCCTGGTCTGGGATCTCATCCACCTTTGCCCACATTTGTACGTCTGTAACGCGGGCAGCCCAGTCTGGATGCAAATATTTAGAGTACAACTCAGACATGAGAGGAGCAGTAACAGTGCGGGCATGAACGCCATTGGTAATATGACCAATGGGGACTTCCTCCACAGAGCGATCGGGGTATAAGCTCGACCACATTTGGCGACAAACTCTGCCATTTAACTCACTCACTCCATTCGCAGCGCGAGATAAGCGAAGTGCCAACACCGTCATGTTAAACGGTTCCCAAGGATCTCCCATTCGCCGACTTCCTAACTTGAGAAACTCTTGGCGCGATAGCCCTAACTTAGACCAATAGCGACAAAAAAACTGAGTTATGTGGTCGGCGGAGAAGGTATCGTGACCAGCGGGAACGGGGGTATGGGTGATAAAAACGCAGCGGTCTTTGACAGCAGCTTTAACTGCCTCAAACGACTGACCTGTACGTTCTCTGTACGTTCTATTTCTTGACGAGCCACTTCTAAGAGTGCAAAGGCAGCATGACCTTCATTGAGGTGGTAAACCTTAGGATTAATACCCAAAACCTGCAACGCTTTAACACTGCCAATGCCTAGTAACATCTCTTGAGCAATCCGAGTGTCTGGTTTGCCTCCGTATACCTGTCCGGTAATCCAACGATCTACTGGATCGTTATCCGGGCGGTTAGTATCTAAAAGATACAAATTTATCTAGAATTCCTAGTCCGCCTGCATAAAGCGGTAGGGACTGATGTAGACCGTATTCAATGCTGAAATAAGCTACAGGTTGCTCAACTCCAATTTGAGGAGCAGTTTGGGTTGCCCAGGTATCCTTTTGTTATAGGTATTATTCAAACTGGGTAGTCAGAGTTTTTACCCGTTGGAGATATTGCGGGTCTACTGCTAGCTGCACCAGCCGTTCATAGGAAACTGTTTGGAGAAGCTTTACGGGGTTTTGATGAAACTGCTCCCATCTTTCGGCATCAATGGTGCGAAAAATTGATAAACGCTCAGGAGACCAACTCCACCAGAAATTGTAGGCTAGTTTTACTAGAGATTTAAGTGCATGTGGAAGTTTGGCTTCCAATCGTTCGGGAGATAATAAAGTTTGACGAGTCATGGTATTTGCTCTTAATTAATTGACAATCAATTAAGATTTAAATTCTCAAATTATTATCAGATAAATTACTAATCAATATTTTTTGATTAGAGCCGATTCATTAATTTGCTGAAATTTCTGTATCTTCTGTATAGTGATAGTGAAGCTTTTATTTTGTTAGTTCATTTGAATTAAACAATGATAGAAAGGTCAGCATATCAAAAAATACAGCTTTCTTAAAATTTGCTTTACAAATCAGCTCTTAAAAAAAGATACTGTCTATACCCAGAAGCTAATTAGCTTAAATTAATTTCGAGTTAAAGCAGGATTAACTTTAGGTTAAATTAAAAAATATCAATCATAAGTAAGAAAATAAATTCATTTTTTTTGTTTATATATATCTTGTGATAGAGAATTTTTTAATCAATTATTTTTAATATAAACGCAAGAATATTGACTAAATATTTTTTGCATTAAAACCATTTTTTTGTAAAAACGCAAAAATATTCCCAAAAAAATTAGGAATTGCTACTTGCATTTTTAAGGCTATTTGCCCAAAAAAGTAAATAACATTCATACAAAAAAAAGAAAATGACTGCAGCGCTCGGTGATTCTCAAGCAGATAATGCAAAACGTTCCTCTACAGAAAAAAACTTAGACAACAGCTTTATTTGGCTAACGCGAATTTTTGCTATTGGCGTAGCCGGAGTCTTAATTTGGATCGCAGTGCAAGTTGGAATTCAATCTAGAAGAGCCATACAAGAGTTCGGTTGGTCATTTTGGACTAATAGTGCCTGGAATCCTGTAGAGCAGCAGTACGGGGTGCTACCAATGATTTATGGCACTATCGTGAGTTCATTAATTGCCCTATTAATTGCCTTTCCGATCGGTGTCGCTTGCGCGATTGTTTTAAGTGAAAATTTTTTGCCCCTATCGGTGCGGCGAACTCTGATTTTTATGGTAGAGCTATTAGCAGCAATTCCCAGTGTAGTTTATGGCTTATGGGGAATTTACGTACTCATACCTTTTCTTAAACCGATTGGCTCTTGGCTACACGATAATTTCGGTTGGATTCCTTTGTTTGCTACCCCTTATGCGGGACCTGGAATGCTACCTGCCGGACTAATTTTATCGATTATGATTTTACCCATCCTCACTGCGATCGCCCGAGATTCTTTGGCTTCTTTACCGAGCGATTTGCGTACGGGTTCTTATGCCGTTGGCTCTACTCGCTGGCAAACTATATTCAGTGTTTTGATTCCCGCCGCTTTCTCTGGCATCGTGGGCGGTACCATGTTGGCATTAGGACGTGCTTTAGGGGAAACAATGGCGGTTACTCTAGTCATCGGCAACAGCAACGAGCTGCAATTGTCGGTGCTCGCTCCTGCCAACACCATTGCTTCTCTGTTGGCCAATCAATTTGCCGAAGCTAAGGGTCTACAAGAAGATTCTCTCATGTATGCGGGATTAATTTTGTTTGCCATTACCTTAGTCGTCAACATCTTGGCAGAGGCGATCGTTCAGAAAGTTAAAAAGTATTAAACAATCGAACATTCAAATCATTATGAGTACCACAACTCAAGAGCGATACTCTAAATCTGATGAACTGGAACGTTCCCGTTCTCGTCCGCGAACGATTATCGGGACGCTACTGACAATCTTGGCATTTATACTGCTAGGCATTGCTCTGCTACCTTTATTTCTAGTAATAATTTACGTCATTATTAGAGGAGCTAGTCGGTTTGACTTAAATTTATTTACCGAAATCCCGCCAGCAGCTTTGCAAGAAGGAGGAGGCATTGCTAGTGCGATTGTGGGAACAATTATTTTGGTAGCAATTGCCTCTGTAATCAGCATTCCGATAGGTGTTCTCGCTGCAGTTTATCTCTCAGAATTTAGCTCTGGCAGGATCGCTCGTTGGATTCGTTTTGCTACTAACGTTCTCAGTGGCGTTCCCTCGATTATTATCGGTATTTTTGCTTATGGAGTGGTCGTACTCAGTACGGGCACCTTCTCTGCTGTCGCTGGGGGGTTTGCTCTAGCAATTTTAATGTTACCCGTTGTCGTGCGTACTACTGACGAATCTTTACAAATAGTTCCTCAAGAGGTTCGCTGGGCTTCGGTAGGAGTAGGAGCTTCTGACTTTCATACCGTTTTGTTGATTGTACTGCCAGCAGCACTGCCAGCAATTTTAACAGGAACTACTCTAGCAGTAGCTCGTGCTGCGGGAGAGACTGCGCCGTTAATTTTTACCGCTTTGTTTACGCGATATTGGCCGAGTGGACTGTTTCAACCCATTCCCTCTCTTTCGGTTTTAGTATATAACTACGCCGCCGTCCCTTATGAGAATCAGCAGGAACTTGCTTGGGCGGCTTCTTTGATCTTGGTACTGTTGATTTTACTTACTAGCATTATCTCTCGCTGGGCAACTGGCAAGAGTACTTATTAATTTCATTCAAGAGTCAAAAATTTAGAATCATGTCTGCTTTGGAACGAAACCAGGAAGATCGATCTGACCGACAACAGCAGAATACGGAACAAAACTCGGAAGCTGTTTTACAAACAGAAGATTTAACTGTCTATTATGGCAAGTTTGCCGCTCTACGGGGAGTCTTTATGAAAATATTTAAAAATAAAATTACTGCGTTTGTGGGACCTTCTGGTTGCGGAAAGAGTACGCTATTGAGATGTTTTAATCGGCTCAACGATCTGATCGATGGCTGTCGGGTAGAAGGCAAAGTAATTTATCGCAATAAAAACCTCTACTCCAAAAAAATAGACCCTGTAGAAGTGCGACGGCGCATTGGCATGGTCTTTCAGAAGCCAAATCCGTTCCCTAAATCTATCTATGAAAATATTGCTTATGGCGCGCGGATTAATGGTTATAAAGGCGATCTGGACGAATTAGTCGAGCGATCGCTTCAACAAGCAGCTCTCTGGGATGAAGTTAAGGATAAACTCAAAGATAACGGTTTATCCCTCTCGGGCGGACAACAACAGCGTTTGTGTATCGCTAGAGCGGTTGCTCTCAAGCCTGATGTGGTGTTAATGGATGAGCCTTGTTCCTCTCTCGATCCCGTTTCTACCGGTAAGATAGAAGATTTAATTCACCAATTAAAGCAAAATTATACGATTATCATCGTGACTCATAACATGCAGCAAGCAGTGAGAGTATCGGATCTAACGGCTTTTTTTAATGCCGAAGAAGGAGAAAAGGGTAATCGATTCGGTTACTTGGTAGAGTACGACAAGACTGAAAAGATCTTTGAAAATCCCCAAGAGGAAGCGACTCGAGAATATGTCGGCGGTCGCTTCGGCTAGAGCGCGACCTTTATGCAATGGACTGTTGCAAAAAATAAGAAAGAGCAGAAGAAAGAAGCTACCGTTGAGGGGCGATCGCGCTCCTACACGCCGGTCGTAAATAATATAAATAATTAATTCAGTTGAAAAGCGGCTTTGCCTAAAAGATTATCAAAATTAGTCTAAATTCTAGTCATGGGTATGTTACCCTAATTCCCAGTTTTTAGATGGAGTATTGATGTATAGTAAGGCTTGAATTAGTTTGCTAAATTTATCGATTTTAGAATTGAGCGATCGCGGTGACAAGAATAAGCCCAAAAAATTATCCGAGCTTTCAAAATAAGCACGTCATTATTACCGGCGGCTCTAGTGGCATTGGCAAAGCAACCGCTAAATTGCTAGCACGACAAGGAGCAAATATTTCTATTATTGCCCGCGATGTAAATAAGCTAAAGGCCGCTCGACAAGAAATTGAAACAGCACGCGCTAGCAAAGAACAAAAAGTATTTACCGCATCTGCTAACGCGTCTATACGAACAGAAATTAAAACAGTAATTGAGGCTGCTATCGATCGCTTAGGTACTCCCGATATTTTAATTACTTCGGTGGGTATTGCTCGTCCTGGTTATTTTGGAGAAATCCCTATAGAAGTGTTTGAGCAGTCAATGGCAATAAATTATTTTGGCTCTCTCTACAGCTTGAAAGCTGTTTTACCAGCAATGGAGAGACAAAAAAAAGGATGTATCGTTCTAATTTCTTCTGGTGCTGGATTAATCGGTATATATGGCTATAGTGCCTATAGTCCTTCTAAGTTTGCGCTGCGTGGATTGGCAGAGTCTATCAGAGGAGAACTGCAACCAAAAGGAATTCAAATCTCCATTGTCTATCCTCCTAATACAGATACTCCTCAACTGGCAGAGGAAAATAAAACTAAGCCAACAGAAACTAAAATAATTGAGGGAACCGCCAAAACTTGGATGGCAGAAGATGTAGCTCAAGCAATCATAGAAGGAATTAATCGCAAATCATTTGCCATCACTCCTGGCTGGGAAATGAATTATCTTAACAGGCTCCATAGCCTGCTTTCACCAATCTTAAATTGGTATTTTGACCGAATTGTGACTCGAGTAAGTGTAAGAGAGTCAAAGCATTTATCTAAAGAGTAAAGTTTGCTTCAAAATCCTGTCGAGTCATTGGCTGACGGATTTCTAATCCTTCTCCACCCAAATATTCCAAAGGCTTTCCTTCAACGTTAATCCATACTTTATCCTGAGAGTTTAAGCTAGTAGCGGTATAAATAACTTGAGCTAACCGACCGGTCATAGAAGCACTGCCACCACCAGCAGTAAACTCCTGGGAAAGATTTACATGAACCCCTTCATTATCTACTTGAAGGTCAAGCAATTTTGTTCCTGGAGGAATAGCTGTCGTACCGGCACGCTCTTCAGGCTTAGACAGTAGATTTTCAAAAGCTACTTCTATCATTTGCTCCGGTTGAGCCCCCTGTGGAAAAGTGATTGGACTCGCGACTAGCTCAAATCTATTCTCAATAGGTTTAAGCCAATAAACTTCTACTTGTCTTTCCTGAGGGACTGGTTGGGAAGGTTGAGATGGATCTACTGTCGATGAAGGAGCAGTGTTTGCTGGGGGTCGATTGGCTTGTTCGAGGGAAGATTTTGCCCACCAAGCTATACCGCCGCCAAGAATTAAAATTGCTGCTCCTATTCCAGCCAGTAATCCGGGGGAAAAGCGATGCCTTTGTTTTTTATTGTGCATAATAATAATTCTCCAGATCGAGAGAAAGCTGCTTGGGATAAAAAAAAATCTCTTTGCCTAATATTTAATCTTCAAACTAACGATTTTGAGAAGAAGATACTGCTTTTTGAGTTTCCATCCGCGCAAAAACGGCTAATTTGATTTCTTGTTGATTTATTTCTAATTGTAAAAGCCGAGCGATAATTCCAGTTGCCTCCAAATTACCTAAATCTAAACGATTACTAACCCCTTGTGTGAATCCCGTAAGTAGACGAGTAGAAATAGGTCGTTCGTCGATCGTACCCTTAGGCTCGACTAACTGAATTTTTTTCCCGGCTACTAATTTTATTCCCCATTCTAGCTTGAGGTCTAATGTTTGCGCGGGGCTTTGTGTGCCGGAACGACGTAGTTTTGCTTCGATTCCCAGGCGATTCCTGTCGAGTAATTTAATCTGTGGCTCGAGCAGGGTATAACTTAATACTGAAGAACCAGTTCTGCTGGCAATCAAATCATTTAAGGATTCTTGTAGCTGCTCTTGTATTGCCGGTAATTTTAAGGCGCGATCGATATCTTTTTCTGTGATTACCAAGCGTACTGCACCCTGCAGAGGTTGTCGCAGAGACTTTCTCAATTCGGAGAGGTTACCTCGAGCTAAATTCTGAATATCTAGATCGATTGGGTCAGTTTCTAGCTCCAAAGTGTCAATTCTAAAACCCGGTTGAAGTTCCACTCCCCGACTGGCGATTCTGATTCGTTCTACTTTCCCTTTAATAATTTGGTAGTTAGGAGCATTATCGATCCTGATAGCTGACTTTTCTATTGCCGTCAAACGAGAACCAACAGTATTGTCAATCAGGAGATCGACAACTGCTCCTCCAGGTGATAAGACGGACAGTAATCCTGATAGGAGAATTGTCAAGAGTTCCATGCCGACTGATGAATGATAGTTAATAAATAGATAGCAGGACTATCTTACTCCGGATTAATCCAGATTAAAGTTTGCCCGTACTCTACAGGTTCTCCATTTTCTATGACAATTTCCATTACTTGTCCAGAGACTTCTGCTTCTATCTCATTCATCAGTTTCATTGCTTCGATAATACAGACAGTCTGACTTTTGCTAATGCGATCGCCTACTTCCACAAAGGGAGCTTCTCCCGGTGCCGGGGCACGATAAAATGTTCCCACCATCGGCGAAGTAATCGCTATCCATTTTTTATCTTTAGGTAGTGGCGGAGCTTCAGTAGAAGTAGCAGGCATGACTGCTACTTTTGGAGCAGGGGGAGCATCCGTAAACGGTACGACCTCAGAACCGCCCACATTTGTCTCTTCTGGTATCAGAGTCGCCCCTTTGCGTACGCTCAGTTCAAATTCTTCACTTTTTAAGGTAAACTCCGTAATATTAGTTTGGGCGATCGCCGATAGTAACTCGCGGAGTTCTTGAAAATCGATAGACACTAACTATACAACCTTATCTCTAGCAACTTGACTTAATTATCGATCGATTCAATTGTGTCGCCTACTCAACCATCGCTATCGATGGTGGGTATGAAGGCTAACAGATTAAATACTGTAAACTCTACAATTAGCTATTCTCTACCCAAATAGGAACCATCGCGAGTGTCAACTTTAATTTTTTCACCAACTGAAATAAACAGAGGTACCATAACTTGTGCACCAGTCTCTACAATTGCTGGTTTTGTGCCACCAGTGGCAGTGTCTCCCTTAACGCCGGGGTCGGTTTCAACTACCTCTAAAATTACAGAAGTAGGCAACTCTATTTCCAAAACCTGTCCATTCCAAAAAATCAAGTTAACTTCCATTTCTTCTTTGAGATACTGAACGCGATCGCCCAATTGTTCGCGGGACAGACGAGTTTCTTCATAACTTTCCATATCCATAAAGACAAATTCTTCTCCGTCTTTGTAGGTATGCTGCATCGTCCGTTTTTCTAAATTAGCCTGAGGAACGGTTTCCCCTGCACGAAAAGTACGTTCGACCACGTTTCCGGATTGAACATTTTTCAGTTTAGTACGTACGAAAGCCGAACCCTTACCCGGTTTGACGTGCAAAAATTCTACTACCCGCCAAACAGATCCATCTAACTCAATGGTCACGCCACTGCGAAAATCATTACTCGAAATCATGAAACCAATTAAAAGCCGTCAAGAAAGATCAGAATTCCATTCTACCCGATGAGTGACTTTCTCTCGATTTGGTCATGCTTATGCTTCAATTTCATCGGAATGTCTCATCCTTTATGACTCGGGTAAATTCTGTTATCTATTCTCTAGTAAAGAAATGTTGACAAGCTCCAACCAGACCTAAGAACATACACTTGATGAGCTTTATTTTGATATTGCAACGATCGGACAGGCAGATAACTAGCGAGCTATGAAACTTATAAAAAATGTTTTAGTTACTTGGATTGAGCATTTACGCCGCATCAGTGTCCTAGCAATTTTACTTATTCTCTTCTTTTTTAGTGGAAGTGAAGTTGGCGGACATTTAAATGCATTGGCAGGTTTAGCCCAAGGAGACGCAATTACCGATCCTTCAGCTATTCTTCGCTATGCTCTACCTATCGATAACGATACGGTCAGACAAATACAAGGAGACCTAGAAGGCATTGCCAATAATTTACGGCGTAAGCGATGGGGACAAATTAGTAAAGATGTCAAGAATGCGGATTTTCTCTTAACTCAGCATCAGGATAAGTTACTAGAAAGTGTACCTCAACAGCGACAAACCGAAGCACAAAATTTAATAGCCAGTCTTAGCGATGGCGTTAGCGAACTCAAAGAAGCAGTCGCAGCAAAAGATAAAGAAAAGGTTATTAACCAGAGAGAAGAGTTGCTAGAGCAGATAACTCAATTAGAAGAGTTAATGGTACGGGGACTTACCTTTGAAGTCCCTTCAGAATACGCTAACCTACCTCAACTTCTAGGTCGGGCTACCGTTGAAATCGAGACCACCAAAGGTAATTTAACTATCGTAGTTGATGGCTACAATGCCCCAGTTAATGGCGGTAATTTCGTCGATCTAGTTCAAAGGGGATTTTATGATGGTCTAGATTTTACTCGCGCAGAAGACTTTGTCGTGCAAGTAGGAGATCCCCCAGGACCGGAAGAAGGTTTTATCGATCCCAAAACAGGTAATTATCGAGCCATTCCCTTGGAAGTATTAGTTAAGGGAGATTCTGAGCCAGTTTACGGTGCTACCCTAGAAGAACTCGGTCGTTATCTCGATCCGCCAGTTCTGCCTTTTAATGCTTATGGTGCAGTTGCTCTTGCTCGCCCTGCCGACGATCCTAATGGGGGGTCTTCTCAATTCTTTTTCTTTAAGTTCGATCGCGAGTTAACTCCTCCTGGTTATAACCTAATGGATGGACGTTATTCTGTATTTGGTTATGTAGTCAAAGGGCAAGAAGTCCTCGATCTACTTACTACTGAGGATAAAATCGTCTCTGCCACAGTAGTTGATGGACTGGAAAATTTGGTTCAACCGCAAGAAAGTTAATTCAGTCACCAGTGAGCAGTCATCAGGTATTAGGTGTTAGGTTTTAGTTAAATAATAATTCCCCTACCACCTACTACTTACCTCACAACATCCGCTCGATGAATCATTCTCCCCAGCTAGTAAAAGATATTAAAGAGCAAGGTCTATTGCAAAAACTGCAGGCTTTTTGTCCGAAAGATATTGTGGGGGATGATGGGGCTGTTTTCCTAGTTAATCCGGGATATTCCTTGGTGGTGACGACAGACGTACTGGTAGAGGAGGTACATTTTAGCGATCGCACTACTACTGCTTTTGATGTGGGTTGGCGTGCGGCAGCTGCTAACTTATCTGATTTAGCGGCGATGGGAGCCGAACCTTTAGGCATTACCGTTGGTTTATCTTTACCTGGAGATTTAGCTGTCTCTTGGGTTGAAGAGCTTTATCAGGGACTCGCTCGATGTCTGCAACAGTATCGCACGTCGATTGTCGGCGGCGATATCTGTCGTAGTGCTACCATCACAGTAGCGATCGCTGCTTTTGGTCAAGTCTTGCCGCACCGCGTTATCCGTCGTCAAAATGCTCGACCGGGAGATGCCATTGTAACCACGGGGTTTCATGGGTTATCCAGAGCAGGTTTGGAGTTGTTACTTCATCCAGAAAAAGGTCGGCATCTAGAAAAAGTCGAGCAGCAAATTCTCGTTCGCGCTCATCAACAGCCAAGACCAAGACTAGACGTATTACCTCATTTATGGGAAGCCTATCCCGAATCTCGGATTGGGGGTATGGATAGTAGCGACGGTTTGGCTGATGCGGTGCTACAAATTTGTCGTTGTAGCGGTGTTGGGGCAAAAATAGAGCGCAATTGCCTTCCCGTATCACCTGCTCTGTCTAAACTAGTTAGTGCCGAACGAGCTTTAGAATGGAGTCTTTATGGGGGAGAAGATTTTGAGTTGATTCTCTGTTTGCCGCCCTCCCCAGCACAGATTCTAGTAGAAAAAATAGGAAGTGGTGCCGCAATTATTGGTACGATTACGACGGAACAAAAAATCTTGTTAATAGATAGTAGTAGCTCTTCTCCTGCGCAGATATTAACTTTAGCCGAAGGATTTCAACACTTTTGAATTGTTAGGTTTTATTCAAATTAAGTCAAAGCAAAGTAGAAATTACTAAAGTCATTTTGGTAAAAATTTAGCCAAAATGGGAATGCTAATTTTGTAAGGAGCAGTTCAGGTAAAATTCAACGATGATTGCCTTAGCAAATTCCCATATTAAAGCTACTTATAGCTAGTTTTAATCGCAAAAGTGTTTTCTCGTTAAACTTAAACCTACTAATCTTGACCTGTTAGAGCAGCAGGCATATATAGCTGACACCATGCAGTACCCAGCAAAATCCTCTCAAATCGGACAACAAATTATTCAGGCACTTCTAACTAGTTCCGATTCTTCAACCATCTTGTTCTCTATAGCTGGCAAGATGGGAGAATTATTTAAAGTCGATGTCTGTATAATCGTTTCTGGGGATGTGAACTTGTTAAGTCCCGTACAACTAGGCTGGTGGTATGGCGAACAATTCTCCGTGTTCGACGAACAAGAATTTACTCAGCTCTTATCCCAATCGATTTTACTAGGTACAGCACCCATCGCCGAGCCTTGGGCAACTGCAGATCGAAAAACACAGCCTCTTGTCTTTTTAGACGAGCAGTTGCAAGCTATTTTGTCTGTTAGAGCATTATTAGGCATGGTGACTTGTTTTCGGGGAAGAACCAATGGCATGATTTTGCTGGGCAAATCTCAACCTTACGAGTGGACTAGCTCCGAACGAGATTTACTGAAAAATGTGGCAGAATCAGTCGCGATCGCTATTTCTCAAGTTCAACTGCAGCAACAAGCACAAATTAGAAGCAGATACCAAACTTTGCTTTATCATCTCAGTAGAAAAATTAGTCAAAGTTCAGACATCGATTCTATTTTTCAGCTTGCCCTGACAGAAATTGGAAAAACTCTTCAACTAGAGCGATGTCTAATTTTAATGCTTAAATATAAAGATCCTCTGTTGAGCCAAAGAAGTCGTCAGTACTCTCCCGAAGCAACGGTACAGGTGACTCATCATTGGTCGGCAGCAACAGATAATTGTGAGTCAATAGACAAATACTCCTTCTCGCTGAAAGATTCTAACTTTTGTCAGGAAGCCTTTAACAAAGCACCTCATCCTTTGGCGATCGCCGAACACGCTCCCTTTCCCGATGTAGATAATTCCAAGCTTCCTACTTCTGTCGAACCCAACCATTCCTCAGCCTTATTAATGATGCCTCTGATGGGTAATGTGGTTAGTGAGGCTAAACCAGTTTTAGTGCTTGGGTTTCTCGTTTTGCAGCACGATCGACCTCGTTTGTGGCTTACCGATGAATTAGATTTGATTGGTTGGATCGGCATTCAGCTCAGTACTGCCATTATTCACTATCAAACCATAAACCAGGTACAGTCAATCGTTGAGGAACGTACTGCCCAGCTAAAGTGGAGTTTGGATGTACAGGCAAAACTATCAGAAAAAATGCGCCAGCAGATCGACCAACTGCGGCAATTAAACGAACTAAAAGACGATTTCTTGAGCAGCATGAGTCATGAATTGAAAACCCCTCTAACCAGTATGAAAATGGCGATTAAGATGCTGCGTCAGCCAGAGTTATCCGAAGCAATGCGGGAGAAATATCTGAATATTTTGGAGCAAGAATGGAGTCGAGAATACAATCTGATCAAAGATTTGTTAACTCTACAAAAAGTAGAGTCAGGAGAATTTACTTCTCACCCACAACAATTAAATCTTGAGCAAACGATCGCTCCATTGGTTTCTGCTTTTGTGGAAAAATGGCAGCCAGACAAGGGACTGAACCTGGAAACTCAGTTATCTGAGTCTTCTTTGAATTTATATGCCGACCCTGAAAGTTTAGAGCATATTCTTACTGAGTTATTATTAAATGCGGGTAAGTATTCTGATGCGGATACTACTGTTCGTTTGTCAGCCAATCGCCAAGCTAATGCTAATGGAAATGAAGTAGCTATTTCTATTAGTAATGATGGTGCCGGTATTTCTGCAGAAGAATTGCCTCACATTTTTGATAAGTTCCGCCGTGGTAAAGGAGTAACGGCTAGAGCTGTTCCCGGTACTGGTTTGGGTCTAGCTTTAGTTAAATATTTAGTCGAACATCTTAATGGCGCGATCGAGGTTGCAAGCGAACCTTTAGATAACTCGAAGGTATTTAGAACAACTTTCACCATTAAACTACCAATTACGGCGACTAGTGAACGGGTATGAGGTATTAGGGCGATCGGAATGGTCGAAGTTAAGAGTTATTAAGACTTAAAGGTTTGGAATCGGGCAATGGACTTGGTAATATTATGCTACCGAAGGGATAAATTGAAGCGGTTATCTCCAGTAATGCATCCATCATAACTTTTGTGGTGAAATACCACCTCACGCTCCGTTCTGAAGACTAGGTAGGGGAGCGATTCCCTGACCTGAGTTCACCAGCTGATCAGAAGACCTAAACGCTTGGGGAGAATCAACCTCTACTTGAGTTGAAGCAATCCTGCTGGAGCAAGTTGGCTCGATGAACCAAGAATTACCCCTGCGCGATTCGGGCTAAGTGTCAAAAACTGTAGCTCAATTTATCTTCTGCTCTCTAAGTTCAGCAATTTTTGATTCTCCTCATCCCAACTAATCCTCAGCCACAATAATTACTGTAATATTATCCGAGCCACCTGCTTGTTTGGCTGCTTCTACTAATTCTGTCGCTGCCTGCTCGCAGGTTTCGCTTTGAGCCAGACAAGATTGAATTAACTCATCAGACACTTCTTCGGTTAAACCATCGCTACACAAAAGGAGGCGATCGCCTGACTGAATGTCTAGTTTTTGAAGGTCGATTTTATATAAATCTTTTCTGCCCAAACATTGAGATAAAATGTGTCGCCAGGGATGGGATTTTGCCTGTTGTTGGCTAATTTCTCCAGCTTTGAGAGCCAAACCTACCCAAGTATGGTCGTCAGTAAGTTGTGCTAGTTGAGAACTGCGCAAGCGATAGAGACGGGAATCACCCACATGAGCACACCAAGCCCGATCGCGGAAAATTAGTACTACAACTGTAGTACCCATATCTGCTCTTTCTGGGTGATGATATTGGTCTTCAAGGATACCTTGGTTGGCTTTGTCGATCGCGTCTTTAAGCAATATCTCAGACGGGATAGACGAATCCCAATGCTCTTCTAAATAGGCTTTAATTTGCTCTGTGGCAATTTTGCTGGCTTCTTGTCCTCCAGCATGTCCTCCCATGCCATCAGCCACGATAAAAAAACGTCCCTGCGGAGCGTCGATAAAATAGCTGTCTTGATTGACTGCTCTAACTATTCCTGTATCCGTGAGACCAATAAAGCGACGTGTCATAAACAATTAATTAGCCAATAAACCGATAAACAGTTAGAACATGCGGTCAATGCGATCGAGCCGCTTGAGAAGCCGCAATAATGTCCAAGCCGGAGCGATCGCCACTAAGGCAGCGATCGCCGCTATAGTTACGTATCCGTTAACTAGCAACAGAGTTGCCGACACCATTAAAGCACAGAGTATTAGAGTGTAGTTAGTAGCTAACTGGATAGCACTGAGACGGCGCAGCACCCGTTCTGATTCGAGGGAACGAACGCGAAGCAACAAGTCTCCTCGCTCTAATTTTTCTATTGTATCCTCGATTCGTCGAGGTAGCCCCAGAGCAGTAGTACTTACTTGAACTGCTTGTCTGCCTAATTCGTCAAAAATAGTCTTGTTACGTCCATTAGTATTAGTCATAAGCTGCATGGCGAATGGTTGAGCAACTTCCATAAAATTGAATTCGGGGTCTAAACCTTTCCCTACCCCTTCTAGAGTAGAAAAAGCCCGCATCACAAAGGTAAAAGTGGCGGGAAAGCGAAAAGGTTGTCCGTAGGCAATTTCGTAGAGGTCATCGCTGATAGCTTCTACTGACTGCTCTTCAAACGGTTTATCCATAAAATTATCCAGCATATACTGGACCGATCGCCGCACCGGAGTTAAATCTCCTGTCGGTACTAAAGCTCCCAGCTCGATCAGCGAGTTGACTACAATGTCGGCATTTTTTTGGGCAATACCGAAGAGAGTATCCATCAATCTTTCCCGAATATTAGCTTTAATCTCCCCCATCATGCCAAAATCGTAAAAAATTAACGCTCCTTCCGGACTAACTGCCAGATTACCTGGGTGAGGATCGGCATGAAAGAAACCATCATTGAGTAATTGGTGGAGATAAGCTTTTGCTCCTAATTTTGCCAATAATTTCCTGTCTAAGCCTGCTGCTTCTAAAGCTTCGTAACGGCTAATTTTAATGCCCGGTACGTATTCTAGGGTCAAAACTTGGGGAGAAGCATACCGCCAATATACGCGAGGTACGCGCACCCAATCTTCATTGCGGAAATTGCGGCGGAAAGTATCGGCATTGCGACCTTCATTAAGATAATCGGTCTCTAGCCAGAGAATACGGCAGCACTCTTCATAAATACCCAACCAATCTCTTCCCTTTCCCCAGCGAGGATGGTTTTGAAAATAACGAGCAATTTGTTTGAGAATAGCTAAATCGATGGTAAAGAGTTGTTTTAATCCCGGTCTTTGGACTTTAACAACTACTTCTTCCCCGCTATAGAGTTGAGCTTTGTGAACTTGCCCCAAACTGGCAGCTGCCAGGGGTGTAGGGTCAAATTTACAAAACAATTGAGTAATGGATTTCCCTAAATCTTTCTCAATAATTGCTGCTACTTGTTCGTAGGAAAATGCCGGAACTCGGTCTTGTAGTTTCGCCAGTTCTTCCACGTATGCTGCTGGAAAAAGGTCAGCGCGAGTAGAAAAAAACTGACCTGCCTTAATAAAGGTGGGACCCAACTCCAACAAACTTTCTCTAATCCAAATTGCTTGAGCTTTTTGTCTCAGTGCCAGTTTTTCTTCGCTAAAGCCGCCAGCATAAGACCATTTTTGATTATTGCGCCAAAGTTTGAATAGCAGAGTAAGTACAAAAATCCAGATATCTATCCGTCGGCGAGTCCGAGAATATTTTTCTCGATTCCAACGATAGTTTGTTTTGCCGGCTTCTAGTTTGGTATGAGATTCGGTCAGGGTCGATCCAGACCCATAACCTAAGGATTTTTCAGACTTGGGAGAGACAGCAGACACTCGGTTTCTTAAGATTATATCGATTTTGACTACGTAGCTATTGTTTTCAGAAAATAAATTATTGGTTGCGATAGTTTTTGAGTTCAGCTTTTAAACTAGCAATCTCGGCCCGTAATTGGTCGAGCATCTCTTGGAGATCGGCAGGAGGCCCTGAATTAGCATAATTGCCAGAAACAGTAGTTGTTTGACTGCTGGCAGCTTCTCGTTTGGCTCTTGCTTTTACTTCTTCGGTAAATTGTCGGAGATTTTCTCTTTGTTCGGCATCAAATTTACCTAATTCGCTTAAGGCGTTGGTTAAAGCATCTTCTACTTTTTCACTCAATACTTTAGCGAGGGCTCTGCCAAAAAAAAAGGCTTCGATAACCGGATTACTCATAGCAAAATTTCTTAATACCTTTCGTAACAAATTATATCTTGCTTCTTATAGAATGCCGGAACTAATGATTAGAGACAATCGAAAACTAAATCGTCTAACTCGGCATAATCTGGTAGGTCAGTATTTATCTGCTGACCTTGGCGTAAAATAATTCGATCTCTTTGAGATCGCGCCAATAATTCACTAAAATAACGGGCTTTAAAAATAATTAAATCGGCAGATAATCCTACCCCAAGACAACCAACATTGGGTAATCCCATTAATTGCACGCAAGTCTTGGTCACGCTATCAATCCAATCGCTATAGAATGGATCGAGATGAGCAATTCTCACTGCTTGGTCGAACACTTCTAAGATATCGCGATCGCCAAAACCAAAGAAAGGAGCGCGGCAATTGTCGCTGGCAAAAGCAACAGGAATACCCTGCTTACCTATCTTAGCTTGTTTGACTACTTCAACGGCTAAACTGCAACAATGACCGCAAAGGATTTTCCCCGTAAATTGATGTCGTATTGCTCTTAACAATGAATTGGGGTACATGAGCATTTTTTAGCCAATAACATTCCTCGCGATCGCTCATAGTTTAAAAGTTTTAGTAAATTAATCTGACCGTAGCAGTCTAAAAGCAAAAATTTGGGCACTCTAAGTTAATACATACAAGTTTAAGACTGCCAGAAAATGAGTCCAAAAATCATAGGTACGCTCAGCAGCTATAAAAATCTCAATCGCAGAGATTGGCTGTGGAAGCAAACACCCCAACATTTTGGCTTGTGGGAAAATATTCAAATGCTCGCCCCAGCGCAAAAACCAGATTTTTTTCTGTTGTATCAATATGATTTTCCTCTACCCCAGCCCAAAATTCCTTGGTGGAAAAATTTATTAAAAAAGGAATCTGTTATAAAACCAGATATTCCCTCTCTGTTCCGCGATGTTCCTCAAGAAAAAATTATTTATTTATTGCGAGAACCACCATTAGAAGAAGTAGTCGAACGCAATAAAGCTAATTATCAATCAGCAACTCAATATTGCGGCTATATCTCCGGTCCCGATGAATTTGCTCCTCATCCCGACTATATGCCAGCTATTTGGTATGTAGAAAACTCTTTTCAGGAGTTAACTGAAGGTAAAATACCCCAAAAACAAAAGCGTTGCAGTTGGATTACTTCTGGTATTTCGCGCACAGAAAATCATCGACGACGTTTGGCATTTTTAAAACTTCTCCAACAGAGTAGTTTTGATTTCGATTTGTACGGTCGTAGTTTACCAGACTGGGCAAACGGCTTGGGAACAGTACAGAATAAGTGGCATGCAATGGCTCCTTATTATTACAACCTGGCTATAGAAAACTATGCCGACAACGATCTATACGTCAGCGAAAAACTTTGGGATGCTCTCTTAAGCTGGTGTTTACCTATTTATTATGGAGGTTCGGCAGCCGATAAGTTGTTACCCCCTGGTAGCTTTTTGAGATTACCCAGCTTGGATCGAAAAGGTTTAGCTTACATCAAAGAGGTGACAGCAAGCCTTGACGCTTGGCATGAAGCTAAGGTTAAGATTGCGGAGGCAAGACAAATTATTTTGCACCAGTTGAATTTATTGGCATGGCTGTCTAAATTTGTTGAGCAATTTTGAAACAGATAAGTACCTATAGCAATCCTATTTGAACTTGCTCATCACAGCAGCCGGAGCTTGCTTGTATCCGGCTGAACGTTGAGTTGTCAATTAAGGAATGACGATAAGGTGTTAGGTGCTAAGTATTAAAAGTTTTCACAAATAGTTATAGAACTGCTATGAATAAAATTCTTCATTACACAAAGTAGGGACGTAGCACGCTATATCGGTACCAAGTTCAAAATGCTCAATACTTGATTCCCTGTTTCCATCAATGAATTTAATTTTGTCCAACTACTTAACCACGAAGACTACTAAGACAATAAAGATATGGATGGAATTTGTACCTTAGCTAATGACTACGTTTACGATCAGGTTCTTGCTTTGCTCAACAGTATTGAAGCTATTGTGGGTAAGGAGATGCCTGTATGTATCTATCCCTACAACGACAATACAGATAGACTTGCGGCAGAGATTGCTAAACGTCCTAACGTACATCTATATAACGACCGAGATTCAATAGCCAGATGGGACGAGTTCGCTCGTTCTGCTTGGGATACTCATCCAACTGCCCGTCAAATTTGGCGTAAAGCAGGAAGTGAGGGTTATCATCGCTTTGGCACTCATCGTCGTTATTGCGCTTTTGACGGACCTTTTGACCGCTTTCTCTATATGGATGCGGATACTTTATTAATGGGTTCGGTCGAATCAATTTTTAGTCAATTAAATAATTATGATTGTGTTGTCTATGATTTTCAGCATAAAGATCCTACTCACGTTTATACAGTAGATTCTTCTCAACTCAAAACTATTTTTAACCCAGAAAGAATTAAATCAGAAATTTTTTGTTCGGGTTTTTATGCTGCTAAAAGAGGCTTGTTCCCTCAAGAAAAAAGGGGTAGGCTAATTGCTTATCTACGAACGGGAGAAGCAGAAATTCTTTATCCAATGGCACCAGATCAAACTTTAATTAATTACATGATGATGCGGTCTGGCTGTTCTGTTTATAATCTTGCCTTAAATTTACCGAAAGAAGAAATAACTGGCTGCTGCGTCACTTCTAGTCATTTTCAAACGCGAGACCATATTCTTTATGACAAAAACAAACGTTTAACTTACATCCATTACATTGGATTTTCTTCTCATCTTTTTGCACGAGTTTGTACTGGGATAAATATAGATTTTCCTTACAGAGATTTGTTTTTATACTATCGCTATCTTCACGAACCAGAAAAATATCCTCAGTTTACTATTAAAACACAACCTTTCAATAGATCTAATAATCTGACAGAACGAATAATGCGTAAATTTGGTTTAAAAGTATAAGGAGTTTATGATGAGTCGCGGTATTTATATTACAGCTAATGATAAAGTAACAGAGCAAGCGATCGCCCTGCTTAATAGTATTAGATTATACGATCCCGATACTCCGGTCATACTAATTCCTTATGACGATAACTATCAAGCTATCGCTCCTCTTTTAGCCAACTTTTTTGGGGTAAAACTATATCCAGATTTAGATTTTATCGATCGCCTTTCTCAAAAACTGTACGAGATTTTTGGTGAAGGTTTTTTTGCTCGTCCGAACCAATTCCGTAAGCAAGCCTGCTGGTTTGGTGAGTTTGATGAATTTCTTTATATCGATACAGATATAGTTGTTTTTGAGAAAATTATTGAAAATCTAGATTATCTTCAAAAATATGATTTTCTCTGTTGCGATTATCAACACTCAGGTGGGATTAAAAACGTATTTACCTCTAAAGTAATTGAGGATGGGGTTTTTACTGAAATCGAACTTCAAAATATTTTTAATGGAGGTTTTTGGGCTTCTAAAAAAAATCTAATTTCCGAACAAGATTTGTATGATACATTTGCAGAATGTGCGGCTCATCCAGAATATTTTGATTTTTCTCAAAAAACTTCCGATCAGCCAATCATTAACTATATGATTCTCAAGCGAATTCCTCACCATTTTAACTTAGTTCGCCGACCCCAAAAAGCCCCTGGTAATTGGGCTGGTAGTCAACATTTTCAACAAAAAGATTTTACTTTATTCGATCCCAATATTAACCAACCACTTCAGTATTTACACTGGGCTGGTATTAAAATTAAACCAGGTTGTCCTTACTGGGATATTTGGAAATATTATCGTTATTTAGGAGATTCTCATCCTCCAGATGATTCTCTGGTTATAGAAAAAAAACAGCAATGGCAAACTCTTATTCAAAAAGTTAAAAATAAACTACCAATTTAAGATTTAAGCCAGCTAGAAAGGTCGCGATCTATCAATTTTTCTAGGTGCAAAATATCAGTTTTATATAGCTCGATCAGCTTACTTCTATCTTGAGTGGATAGCTTGGTCTTTTGGATATTTTGCTTAATCAAGCTAGAGCGTATTTCCTGTCGGAAATAAAAAGGCATAAACAATCTAAGTACAGAAGCAACCGAAGTTCTTAGAGGATTTTTTTTTGTCAGCAATAAATTTAAGGTCTGATTTTTCGGCAGTCCTCCTTCTCTACTTTTTTTACTAATATCGGGAATAAATTGTGTATCGACTTCTAGAAAGTCAAATAAATCTCGAATCAAAATAAGGGGATTTTGTTGAAGGTCATCGAATAAAATTATTTTGAGGCGATCTCGGGCAAAAATATGAAAATATGGAATTAATTCCGAGTAATAATAACCTGGTTTAATAAAACGATTATCTGGATAAATAAGCTTACTAAAATTTTGTTTTTCATTTCCATTACGAAAATGCATTTGATAATCGGAAAATGCTCGCTCGGCTGGATCGCGCAATATAGCAATAATTTTTACTTGTGGTAAGGCATCGTAGATGAGTTGAGCTGTCTCGGTATGCCTATAATAAGTAGTCGATATTTCTCCAATTATGCTATGTTTGGGAGCATTTTTAAATAGAGTTTTATACTCTTCTAAACTCGTAACTGCTCCCCAAGGTATAAACTTAGAGCGGGTAGGTTCGGGAATAAAAAAATATGTTTCTTTTTGAGAACAAAGAGAGAGCTGGGGATGTTGATTGAGATAATTATAGAGTGACGTAGTGCCACATTTACCTGCACCAATAATAATAAAGTCTGGCAATCTATTCATAAAATAATAAAAATAAGTTTATATTTTAATTGTTGATTTTTATAAATATTTCTGGAGTGGGGATGCAAGCGAATATTTTTTCTGATTTAAACTTAATATAGATAGTTATTAATGGACAGTGATCGCGCACCAGGCGGCATCAAAAAAGTTTTGCTCGCACAATAAAGCATAGCGATAAGTAGATTGTGCTATTTCTTTGGTGGTGACGTAGCGATCGCCTAAACTTTCTAGTTGTTGAGCCAACTGCTCGAACTCTTGACTACTATAGGTACGAATCCAATCTGCGTATTGATGTTCGGGAATGCCATCTTTGGCTAATTGTTGTCCTAAAAACGCATAAAGGCGCATGCAGGGAGTCATGGCAGTTGCTGTTATACCGATATCTTGTCCCCAGGCAGTAGCTAAGAGAAAATCCGTGTAGCGGCGGGTTGCTAGTGCTGGTTGTATTTCCCTCAGATTAACTCCCCACTTGAGTGCATAACTTTGATGAAGATTGAGTTCGGTTAAAACCCCATCAGCTAAACGATGAAAGATGCTAAACCCCTCCCAATCATTAGATTTAGCTGCGGCAATGCTATAAGCACGAGCAAATGCTTCTAAAAAAAAGGCATCTTGACCGATATAAAAAGTAAACTTTTGTCGATCGAGATTACCCAGGGCAATTCCTTTGATAAAAGGATGATTAAAACAGTTTTTTATTATATCTTGGTTATTTTGCCACAGTTGCTTGCTGATAGTCATTGCTATCGCAAAAAATTAGGAATGTTAAACATCAAATTGGAGGTTTTTGAAAAACTATTGCCTACCAAAGTTGGTTGGGACAAATTATCTCCTATTTGTAGAAAAAATAAGTAAACGCAGAAAGTAGCAAAAGCAGCAAGTAGTAATCTTTCAAGCATTTGCAGTTTTCCCCATCACACCTATATTTTTAATATTACTTATGGAGAAAAAAATAAGACACACTTAAGTCAATAAAACTTGATAAACTTAACAAAAAAAATTTTAACTAAATGGTTGTTTTAACGAAACGCCTTGCTACCCAGACAAAGGTTAAAGTTAGCTTTACTCTTGCTCTTACTGCTGAAGCACGGACAAAAACGCGCCAGCGTTTAGAAATTTCTGAGGGTAAGTGGATTTGTCTTCGTTTACCTAGAGGTACCGTGTTAAAAGACGGAGATTTGTTATCATCTGAGGGGGGTAATGTAATTGTTCGCATTGTGGCTCAACCAGAACCAGTCATGACGGTTAGGGGAAAAACTAAGCTAGACTTACTAAGGGCTGCTTATCATTTGGGTAATCGTCACGTACCTATTGAAATTACTCCAGAGTATCTTCGGTTGACTCCCGATACAGTGTTACACTCGTTGTTAATTAAGTTGGGTTTGCAAGTAACGGAAGAAACAGTTCCTTTTCATCCAGAAACGGGTGCTTATGGTCACAGCCACAGTTAATATCAAACTTTTTTTCTTAGTGTCTTCAGGATTTTTACCACTAAGGCACTAAGACACTAAGATACCGGATGAGTCTTTTACGCTTACTGCAATTGGCTAGTCCCGCCCTTCCTTTGGGGGCTTATAGTTATTCTGAAGGTTTGGAGACTTTAGTCGAATGGGAAAAAATTGCTAATTCAACCCATTTAGCCCACTGGTTAGAACAAGAACTAAGCTACGGAGCAATTAGGTTAGAAGCTGCTTTAACGATCAGATCTTATCGCTGTATTGTGCATCGAGATGTGCGGGGTATAAGTTATTGGAATGCCTGGAGTAGTGCGGCTAAAGAAACGGAGGAATTAAGGAATCAAAGTTGGCAAATGGGAAGTACGCTACTGCGTCTACTTGTAGATTTACAAACAAATCAACCAAAGGATAATTTTTCTCTACCGGAGATAAACATTTTGGCTTTAGCTTTGGGAAGACAATGTAATTATGCGATCGCTTTTGGTATCGGTGCAGCTTATTGGCAAATCGAACCAGAAAGTGCCGTGCTTGGTTACTTACACAGTTGGGCTGCTAATTTAATTAGTGTGGGAGTTAAATTAATTCCGTTGGGACAAACTACAGGTCAAACGTTATTAATGCAACTCGATCGCCTGTTGTTGGATACGGCAAAGGAAATTCTTCTTTTGGAAGATGATGAGCTAGCTAGTTGCAGTTGGGGATTGGGATTGGCAAGTATGGCTCACGCAACTCAATATAGTCGTTTGTTTCGTAGTTAGTTTTTTAATTAAAACTTGTTAATTTTGAATTCCTCCCAGTGGTACTAGCGATCGCGAGCGAAGGGAGCGAACCCCTCGCCAGCAAAAGTTTCCTGAGTGGCAGAAAGCCGAATTTGCTCTAATTCTTTAATGCGCTCGGCAGTATGTTGAATTTCTTGATAATAATATTGAATGCGCTCTAAATCTTTGGTGGGATCGAGGTTGTGCAGTTGCTCGGTACAGTAAAGCTGATATTTAGTACAGGCTACTTGTTCGAGAGAGGCGATCGCTTCTTGTATTCTCACCTTGGCGCGGAAAATATCTTCCTGAGTTTTTTCATTGAGATAAAATAGTTGACTAACTCTTGTCATTGCCTCTGGAAAATTAAAGCTGTAATTTTGTAGTTCGGATAATAAATCTTTTGTATCCCCTTGACTGAGGGTTGCGCCTCGAACTCCCTCAGCGGAAATTTCTTTTGGCAGCATGTTTGTTTCAATCTCGATAATTTGCTGCCACACAAATCGATGATGGGGAAGGCTAAAAAGTAAATCTCTCTCTTCGAGAGCTTCTGTAATTGCTTGGCGGTATTGAGGACAGTGGAGATAGATACGTAGCAATAAAGCTTCTGCCTGTTCTAGTAGTTCGGTTTCTGGATTGGTGGCAATGTTAACCAATGGCTGGCTCTTTTCTATTGATGTAGAGTTTTTAGGTTGTTTATCTCTATCTTCTGTTTTGGGCAAAAACTGTCTTTGAAAGTTATTTTGAGCTTTGATCGACTCTTTTTTATTGCCTTGCGGTGCGGCAGCACCCGCTACGCGGGATCGCTGTGGGCGCACCTTGGGCGATCGCTTCGCGCCTCGCTGGGAGCGAGATCGCAGTTGAGCCTTGAGAGTTGCTACATTTTGAGCTACTAACCTGGCATCCCCCTGGCTGAGTAACTCGGCGCAGTAACCGAGATAATAATTGCGCAGATTGGCATCTTGGAGGTGATTGAGTAACTGAACCATTCCTCGTGCCACCTGTTGTATTCGATCTGCAGTTTTCAGTTCCCCAGAACCAATTAGTTGCTCGATTTGCCAATCCAGCCAGAGAGGAGCATTGCCTAAAGCTTGACGATAATTTTCAACTCCATTCTTCTTGGTTTTGATAAATTCATCGGCATCTTTGCCATCAGGGAGATTGAGTATCCGCAATTGAACGACGCCGCCATAAATTAAATCTTCAATTTCACCGATCGCTCTTTGAGTTGCTTGAGTTCCAGCACTATCGGCATCGAAATTGAGAATAACTTGCTTTGAAGGAGTATAGCGTAGCAATTGCTTGATTTGGAAAGAAGTCAGAGCCGTGCCTAAGGAAGCAACTACATTAGTAATACCCGCCTCATGAAGGGCGATCGCATCAAAATATCCCTCCACGACAATGGCTCGATCCTGTTGAGGAATACTGCTGCGTGCTTTATCTAGAGCAAATAAAGTTTTACTTTTATCAAATAGAGGTGTTTCTGGGGAGTTGAGGTATTTTGGTTGTTCGTCTGTAAGGGTACGACTGCCAAAAGCGATCGTTCTGCCTTGAGGATCGAAGATAGGAATAATCAGGCGATCGCGAAATACATCATAATAACCATTGCCGGAGTTGCGTTTTTTAATCAACCCAGCTTCTTCAACAATATGGACGGGATAGCGTTTTTGTTCGACCAAATAACGATACAATGTTTCCCACCCAGCCGGGGCATAACCGAGTTGAAACTGCTTGATGGTTGACTCGCTCAACTGTCGCTCGGACTGGAGATAGCTCAGTGCTACTTCCCCCTGGGATTGTCTTAAGGCGTGTTCGTAGAAACTACCAGCTACCGCTACAATTTCATATAATTGCTCCCGTAGGGATAATTGACGCTGAATTTCCTGTCGCTGTTGCGGTTCGAGAGTTTTTACGGGAACTTGATAACGTCTTGCCAAGTCGAGAACCACCTCGGCAAAAGATTGTTTGCCGATTTCCATCAAAAATTTAAAGGTGTTTCCCCCCGCACTACAGCCAAAGCAATAGTACATTTGTTTAGTGGGGCTGACGCTGAAACTAGGGGTTTTTTCTTGATGGAAGGGACACAAACCGACATAATCTTTTCCCCGCTTACGTAAGACAACATATTCTGAGATGACATCGACAATATCAACTCTCTGTTTAACTTCTTCAACCGTATCTGGGTGTAGGGGGGGGATTTCCACTAACTTACTATTGCATAGCGATCGCACAAATTCATGCTTCTATTATGCAATGCAACGCCGAATTGTTGCAGCCAAACTCTTCGCAGTGTTTCAACGACTGGAATTTGTCTTAACCATTCTGGGATAACGAAATCGTAAATTGTATCTAACGATACAAATCCATCTTTGCCAATTGTTTGAATTTAAAGTTACTTGGCTGTAATTTCAATCAAAGTAAATCTACTAAAGGCGGTTCCAAACCAGTCAAATAAAAGCTTTAATTGATTATTTAAACTCAACCTCATCTAACAAAAGCTAAAGTCTCTATTCGCTTTACCAAAAAAATAGAAATATTCATTGCTGATTCTAGTATCTTTACAGTGTGGATTTCTGACTAAGTTAACTAAATTGGTAATAGAAATCTTTAAAAATGCTTAAAGCCAGATGAAAATGTCGAAGATCGAGGATAACAACATTACTAACCAGATAAACTCGGATTTAATTCGATTTACCCTCAAATGGCTTTTCAAACTATTGCCCGAACTTATTAGAATTTACCGAGTTTAACCTTATGGAATCTAAATTAGAATTACAACAATTATCTTTCAGTCTTATTGCTAACAATTATAATCCCGCACGAATTACACCAGACTTCTTAGCAGCCAGCGGTATCATTCCTCAAGATTGGGAACTAGCTTCTAAACCTGTAGTTGCACCAAATATGGTTCAACTCAAATTCAAAAACGGTCTGAGTATCATTGCTCAACCAGGAACGATTACCTTTAGCGAAGCCATTCGCACTTCTTCCTTAGAAGAAATGGAAGCTGCCAAAGTAGCCAGTCGCTATCTAGAATCTTTACCAGCTGCGGATTATCAACTGCTCAAAATTAGTCCCATGAACCTTTATAATCTGGGAACTCAAGCCGATACAGTTCGTAAATTAATTGTCGAAGCTTTGCTTGCTCCTGCCCCCTGGCATTCCTTTGGTTCTGCGCCCCTTAAAGCGACGGTAAATCTCGTCTATCAACTCGAACATTGTCAGTTAAGCCTCAAAGTAGACGAAGCCAGATTCCAGCAGGGAGATGCCAATGCTATTCCTGGATTATTATTTGTCGGAGACTTTATCTATTCTCAGGCTGAGTTAACTGGTGAGGCGAAAATAAACAGCCTTAAAGCAGCCATCGATAACTGGCAGCAAGATGTCAGTATGTTTCAAGAGAAAATATCCGCAAATATTATCAAAACTGCACAAGCAGCTATTTCCTCACAACCCGAATCTATTAAGGAAAAAGCACTAGTAGAGAGTGCTTAGATATATCTGAATAATCACCCCCTAACAATCAAGGTGGTGTGGGGTGATGAACAATCTTTTGTCTTTTTATCTCTTCTCGATAACCCTTGCTAAGCAAAAAGGGTTAATTCGTTGTGTCTAATTATTTCCTTAAATCCTCACCGCTATAGTTACAAAAAGTTCATTATGTCATCCATCGTCGGTACTTTAAGCGCAGAGAACGGCATTATCTCAAGCACGCTAACGGATTCTGATTTACTCAATCCTACCAGATCCGGTTCTTATAGCGATGACTATGAGTTAACAGATACCACCATCGGACAGTTAGTAACCATCGAGCTTAATAGTTATGAATTCGATACCTATCTGCAATTAATTAACGCCGATACGGGAGAAGTAATTACTGAAAATGATGACTATGGAGGTTCATTAAACTCGCGGTTGAGTTTTATTGCTGTCGAAGGAATTAACTATATAGTCAGGGTATCTGGTTATGACGAATCAGAACTGGGAACTTATGAGCTTAATGCTTCAATACAAGGACCACCAGAAATAGTAGGAAACCTTTCTGCTGTAAACGGAACGATTACGGAAGCCCTCACTTTAGAAGATACACTCAATCCTACTCGATCCGGTGCTTATAGCGATGACTATGAGTTAACAGATATCACCATCGGACAGTTAGTAACTATCGAGCTTAATAGTTATGAATTCGATACCTATCTGCAATTAATTAACGCCGATACGGGAGAAGTAATTACTCAAAATGATGATGGCGGTCAAGGAACTAACTCAAAGTTGAGTTTTGTAGCTATAGAAGGAATTAACTATACAGTCAGGGTATCTGGTTACAACGAATCTCAACTAGGTACATACCAGCTAAATGCTACATCCGCTGAACTTGCCAATTTAACCATTACAGAAACTAATGCACCATCTACAATTACTCTGGGTGAATCTGTCGAAGTTTCTTGGACTGTAGCTAATTCAGGAAATGGTGAAACAATAAATGATTTTCGATATGACGCAATATATTTATCAAGAGACACGACCTATAATCCTGATGAGGATGCTAGTCTAATAGCTGTCTACAGAAATAATTCCCTAGCTGCAGGTAATAGCCAGACTTTCAGCACCAATATTGCTATTGGCGGTTATCATCTCAATTGGGCTAACGGAACTAACAACGATCGCAATCTTCTAGAGGGAGATTGGTATCTACTATTTGTTACCGATGCTTACGATAACCAGCTTGAATCAGACGAAACTAACAACGTTACAGCTGTAGAAATTCAGCTAAATGCCACAGATTTAGCAATAACCAATGTCGTAGCTCCTACCTCTGCTTCTGTTCACGATACAATTTCCATCACCTGGACGGTAGAAAATCTAGGGGATATTTCCGCTTTTGGTTATTGGGGAGACGAAATTTATCTTTCGGATGACGAATATTTTGACTACAACGATGATGTTTATCTCGGATATGGAGAACGGGAAGATTATACTGTTCCTCTGGCATTAGGAGATAGCTATACTCTCTCGCGAGAGGTTGCCCTTCCTAACACCGAGCCTGGTTCGCGCTATTTGTTATTTGTTGTTGACACTTATAACGACTTAGGAGAAACCGACGAGACTAATAACGTTATCGCCGTACCCATAGAAATCAGTGGAGTAGATACTAATCTAAGCATTAAGGCTACTGCTCCTACTACGGCAGCTTTAGGAGAAAGTATTGCTGTCTCTTGGACGGTAACTAATAGCGGTTCACAAGCTGCTAGTGCTAATTGGTCTGACTATGTTTATCTTTCTGACGACGAATATTTAGACAACAGCGACACTTACATAACATATCAATATGCAGCAAGTAATACACCTTTAGCCCCAGGAGACAGTTATACTGTCAACCACAACATTTCTATTCCTAACACAACAGAAGCTGGTTCTCGCTATCTACTGTTTGTCGCTGATTATTACAATGCTCAAAACGAAACTGATGAAACAGATAACGTTACGGCAGTTCCCATTGAAATTAAAGCACCAAATTTAAAAGTAACCGAAGCGATTGTACCAGAGCAAGCTTATACAGGCAGTAGGATTTCTATCTCTTGGACAGTAAAGAATTCGGGAGAAGGAACGGCTTTAGCGAATTATTGGTACGACCAAGTTTATTTGTCTAGGGATGAGAACTACGATTCCTCCGATACGTATTTAACTTATTATTACACTGGTTCTCAAACACCTTTAGCAGCAGGAGATAGTTATACTGCTTACCGCAGCATTACTCTTCCTAATGCGGATTTAGGTAACTATTATTTACTATTCTATACAGATCATTCTCAATATCAGGGAGAAACGGATGAAACCGATAATATTAGAGCCGTTCCCATTGAAATAACCGACCCTCCTAACTTAATTGTCTCTGCTGCAACTGCTCCCATTCAAGCAAATCCAGGTTACAGTGTTGCAGTTTCTTGGACTGTAACTAATACAGGCAAAGTATCTGCCAATAGTAATTGGTACGACAAAATTTATTTTTCCAGGGATGGAACTTACGATAGCAGCGATACTTTTATTGCTTATCATTATATAAATTCTTTTACACCTTTAGCCGCTTCTAATAGCTACACTATCAACCGCAACATCTATCTTCCCAATGTGGAATTGGGAAACTACTATCTATTGTTTGTCGCTGATGAAAATAACTATCAAGTGGAGACGGACGAAACCGATAATGTGCGGGCAGTTCCTATCGAATTAGTCGCTTCAGATGCTGATTTAACCGTCACGGCAGCTACTACACCGGAATCAGCTGGTATTGGCGAAACCGTCACTCTTTCTTGGACAGTGACGAATAATGGTTCGGGTGCGGCTTTTGCTAATTTTTGGCAAGACAGAATATATATTTCTGACGATGAATACCTCGATAGCAGCGATACTTACATTACCTATCAATCAAACAGTTTCAATGCGCCTTTAGCAGCAGGAGGCAGCTATACTGTCAACCGCAACATTTCTATTCCCAACACCAAGGCGGGCGATCGCTATTTGTTGTTTGTTGTCGATGGAGATGAAAAACAAACGGAAACTGATGAAATCAATAACGTCTATGCCGTTCCCATTTATATTAAAGCTCCTAACTTAGAAGTAGAGAGTATCAGCGTACCAACTCGAATAAATCCAGGTCAGACAGTACAAGCTACTTGGCGGGTAAGAAACACGGGAGAGGTGATTGCGTATAATTCTTGGTACGACTACGTATATCTTTCTGAAGATGAAACCTATGACAGCAGCGATCTCTCTTTAGGTTATAATCGCCGCATCTACGGACTGAACGCAGGAAGTTCCTACTACAATTATCCCAATCTTACTATTCCTAGCAATAAAGAAGCAGGAAATTATTATCTCCTATTTATTACCGATAAAAATAACCACAAAGAAGAAACCGATGAAACCGATAATATTCGAGCCGTTTCTATTGAAATTACCGAATCGCCCAACCTAGTAGTTTCTGCTGCCACCGCTCCCTCTGAGGCTACCATACACAAACCATTTGAAGTTTCTTGGACTGTTACTAATATCGGTCAGGGAGATGCCTTAGTCCGTTATACGCGAGACACAATTTATGTCTCTGACGACCAGTATTTAGATAGCAGCGATACTTATGTCACCGAACGCACTTACTCTTACTACAATCTGGCAGCCGGAAGTGAATACAGCCAAACCCATAACATAGCTATTCCCAATACTGGAGCGGGTTTTCGCTATCTATTGTTTGTAGCCGATGGGAGAAAAGAGCAGCTCGAAACCGACGAAACCGATAACGTTCGGGCAGTTCCCATTGAGATCGGTATTCCCGATGTAGATTTGGCGGTTACGGCGACAGACTTACCACTTCAAGCTAATACGGGCAGTAATCTAGCCGTTTCTTGGACTGTAACTAACTCTGGTACGGAGGCTACCCGTACTAGATGGAGAGATCGGGTTTATTTTTCAGAGGATGCTAATTTTGATAGCAGCGATATTTATTTAACTGACTATGATACAACTTACTATCTTGGCTCTCTAGCAGCAGGTAATAGCCACAAAATTTCCAGTATTGTCAATCTTCCCAACCGCGAAACGGGTAATTATTATCTGTTGTTTATTACTGACTATCAGAATATTCAAGCAGAAACCAACGAGACGAATAACATTACTGCCGTTCCTCTCGAATTAATTGACTTACCCAACTTAACTGTTTCTAATATTACTGCGCCGAGAGAAGCCAGTTTGAGAGAAAGCATTAATATTTCTTGGACGGTCAACAATATAGGCGATGTCACCGCTTTTGGAAGATGGCTCGATTACGTTTATCTTTCTACCGACGAGAATTTTGATGGCAACGATATTGCTCTAGGTGGTCAGTGGACGGATGGGAATAAGCCTTTAGCACCAGGAGATAGCTATACCCTTAATAGAAGCCTAACTCTCCCCGATACAGCAAGGGGCGACCTATATTTGTTGTTAGTGGCAGATCGCGATAATCAACAGAAAGAAACTAATGAAGCCGATAATGTTACCGCTGTCCCTATTAAGGTTAAAGCTCCTAATTTAGTAGTCTCTCAAGTTAATGCACCTCTGACAGCAATTAGTAGCGAGTCAATATCTACCACGATAACTGTTATTAACATTGGTGATGGCAGTGTTATTTCCAATTCCAATTATTCTAATTATTCCAATTATTGGTATGATGCGGTTTACATATCTGATGATGAAAATTACAACACGGGCGATCGCCGTATTGGAGATGCTTATCGGCATACTAATCTAGCTCCTAATCAAAGTTATACAGCAGGGATAAACGTCAGAATTCCCAATGATGTAACTGGTAGCAAATATCTGATTTTCAAAGTAGATGCTTATGGTAATCGGAATGAATCTAATGAGACAGATAATTACTATGCCGTTCCCATTGAAATTGGTACTCCTAATTTAACTGTAAGTAATGCTACTGCCCCCAACTGGGCGGCTATAGGTCAAACTATCCCCGTATCTTGGACCGTTACCAATAATGGTGAAGTCTCCACTGTGGCTGGATACGACTATTACTATGATTCTGTTTACATTTCTAGCGATACCGAACTAGATAATACCGATACCCATGTCTTAAGTCGCAATGTAAACCGAGAACATTCTTTGGCAGCAGGAAATAGCTATACTATCTTCCAAAATATTACTCTGCCAAACAGTAGAGAGGGAGAGCTTTATCTATTATTTAGAACCGATAGCTATAACCGTCAAGGAGAAACGGACGAAACCGACAATGTTCTGGCAATTCCCATCATCATCAGTAATAACGGTCCGAACTTAGAAGTTACCGATGCCACCGCACCAGCTACAGCAGTTTTGGGTCAGCGGGGAATCTCTGTCAACTGGACGGTAACCAATACTGGAGGCGTAGCCGCTAGTTTGGATTGGTTCGATAAGGTTTATCTTTCTGACAATCCTACCCTTGAATATACCGATACCGAACTGACCGAGCAAGCTACGGGTTCTCAAACTCCTCTCGCAGCAGGGGCTAACTATAACATCACCGCTACTATCAATCTTCCCTTCCACGGTGCGGGTTCTCGTTATTTATTGTTTGTGGCAGATGCCGAAAGCGACCAAGTAGAAACTGACGAAACAGATAATGTTACGGCAGTTCCCATCGAGTTACTCGCTCCCAATCTAACTCTAACTACTCCTATTGCACCTGCTACGGCTTATCTGGGTCAATCGGTCGAACTCTCTTGGACGGTAGCCAATATCGGTAATGTCGCGGCTTTGGCTAACTGGATGGAATATGTCTACATCTCTGACGATGAAATCCTTGGTAGCAATGATGTTTATCTGACTTCTCGCTATCGCTCGTCCTCTCTAGCTGCGGGCAATGATTACACCATCTCTCAAAACGTTACTATTCCTCGCACGGAGATTGGCGATCGCTATTTACTATTTGTGGTAGATAGAAATAATCATCAAGGGGAAACCAATGAAACCGATAATCTAGTTGCCGTACCTCTGCACCTAACAGCACTGGATGTAGATTTAGAGATCGGCAATATTACCGCACCGAGAGAATCCTTTGCAGGAGAAGAAGTAGAAGTTGTTTGGACTGTAACTAATAACGGTAGTGATGACGCGACGGGTAGTTGGATTGACCGCATCTATCTGTCTACAGACACGGAAACCTTAACTGCCAATGAGTTATATGGTTCGTTTGCCTTTACCGGAACAATTGCTGCGGGACAGTCTTTAGAGAGAAGACAAAAGATTACCTTACCCCGGACTCTTGAAGGTAATTTCCATATTGTCGTTAAAACCGATGCCAATAATAGTCTAATTGAATACGGCAAGGAAGATAACAATACCACCGTCAAAGACGAACGACTAACTTCTATTCTCCCAACTTTCTCCAATCTTCAAGTCATCAGCGTCACTGCCCCCGATACCGCTTTCTCCAGTCAAGAAACTGTCGTGGAATGGACTGTTTCTAATACAGGTACGGGAGCTACTTCTGCATCTGTTTGGTACGATACGGTTTGGTTGTCTCTAGATACTAATCTCGATGGGACAGATATTTATCTGGGAGAAGCTGCTAATGTCAGCTATCTCAATCCAGGAGATAGTTACAACAACAGTCTCGCTGTCACCCTACCCCAAGGCATTGACGGCAATTACTACTTCTTGGTCAAAACCGATTACAACCGCAATAGTTATTACAACGATCGCGTTTTTGAGTTCGATAACGAGGGAGATAATCTCGGCGTTAGTAATATTTCTGATATCGAACTGACTCCCCCACCAGATTTACAAGTCAGTGTCAACGCTCCTAGCAATGCTTTCTCCGGTCAGTTTACCTCTTTAACTTGGACGGTAACTAATCAAGGGGAGGGACGTACTTTACAAAACCGATGGTATGACGAAGTTTATCTCTCTGCCGATACGGTTTTAGATAGTTCCGATTACAATCTTGGTCGCCAGTATCATAGCGGCAGTCTCGAACCAGGAGAAAGTTACATTTTTACAGATGCAATTCGCTCGTTTAAACTTCCTGAAGGTATTAGCGGCGATTACTATTTCCTAGTCCGTACCGATGCGGGAAATCAGGTTTACGAAGGGGCGCTGTCTGCTAATAATACTGGTTACGATACTATTCCCACCACTATCTTCTTAACTCCACCACCGGATTTAGAAATTAGAGTTGATGCTCCCAATACTGCCCTTGCCAGTCACGAGATTACCCTTAACTATCGCTTAGGCAACTATGGTTCAACCGCAACTACTACGGGCACTTGGACGGAAACTTTTTATCTCTCCCTCGACGAGCAACTCGATAGCAGCGACCTTGTTTTGGGCAGTCGCAGACACTATGGCATTTTAGGTACGGATGATTACCGGGACAAGTCCATCAGCCTAACTCTCCCCAATGGTATTAGTGGTGAGTATTATCTCTTTGCCAAAACCGATACCAGCGATGAAGTTTTTGAGTTAGATAACGACAACAATATTGCTTACGATACCATAACCATCGCTTCACAACCTGCGGACTTAGTAGTATCTGAAGTAATTGCTCCCGAAACTCTCGAAGCAGGAACGGGGACGCGGATATCTTGGACAGTAATCAACCAGGGTACGGGAGATACGGCAATAACTAATTGGAACGACCGTCTCTGGCTGTCTCTAGATTCAATTATCGGCAATGGCGACGATCGCTTGCTAGAGACTTTTTCTCACAGTGGTTTGCTAAATGCAGGAGAAAGCTACACCAAAACCGAGTTAGTCCCCATACCTTTTGATTTACTGGACAATTACCAGCTATACCTTCAAACCGATACTAACAATCGAGTTTACGAAGCTGAGAGTGAAGGCAATAATAGTTCGGTTCTGCTACCTCTAAGGATAACTAGAGAAACCCCCGATTTACAGATTACCGCCGTAACTGCCCCTCTTACTGGAGTTTCGGGAGAAACCCTAACAGTTAATTGGTCGGTAGCCAACTTAGGAACTGGCAAAACTAATAGCAATTACTGGTATGATGAAGTATTTTTGTCTCTAGACCGGGATTTAGGGGACAGCAGCGATATTTCCCTCGGAAAAGTCTATCATTCTGGTTCTCTAGCTCCCCATGAGAGTTACAATGCTTCCCGTACTTTCCACCTGCCTCAAAATTATTTAGAAGGGAATTACTACTTGATCGTTCGCACCGATACAGGCGATCTAGTTTTAGAAACTCCCTTTGAAAATAATAACCAAGCAGTAACCAGCAGTACTACTAGCATCAGCCTCAACAGCGTACCAGATTTAGCGATCGAGGCAATAGATGCTCCAGAGGATGCCATTAGCGGTCAAACTTTCGCTCTTAACTGGAAGGTTGTCAATCGAGGAACTGAGGTTAATAGTAGCTGGCGAGATGTGTTTTATCTGTCTCGCGATCAAACACTCGATCGCAATAATGATCTTTACTTAGGTTCGCGTTTCCACTACGGCGGTTTAGCCGCAGGAGCAGAATCTAGTCAAACCGCTTCTTTTAATCTTCCACGGGGATTATCTGGTCGATTCTATGTTTTTGGAATCACAGATAGTGGGGATAGCGTTTACGAACGAGAAGGAGAAAACAATAATATTGCCTATGATGGCAATTCGATGAACGTGATTCTGCCTCCCCCAGCAGATTTAGCAGCAGAAGCAATTTCTGTACCTACTGAAGGTGTACCAGGTCAAAATGTCACCATCAATTACACAGTAACCAATCAGGGAAGCTATACCATTGATGGTAATTGGGAAGATGCGATTTATCTTTCTGCTGACGACCAATGGGATATCAACGATCCTTTAATTGAGAAGGTACGGGTATATGATTCACTAGACAGTGGAGAAAGTTATAGCAGAACCGTCAATGCTTCTCTACCAGGAGTAGCAAGTGGTGATTATCACGTTATTGTCCGCAGCGATATTCGCAATAACGTTTATGAATCAGAAGAAGATAATAATTCAGAGGTTTCTGCCGAGACTATTAATATTGATACGGAATTACTGGAACTTGGTAGCTCTGATACCGACACTATCAGACCAGGAAAATCAATCTACTATCGTATTGAAGCCAGTGCGGGTCAAGCAATAAGAATCAAGCTAGACAGTCAAGTTAATAGTTCGAGTAACGAGATTTATGTGCGTTACGGTCAGATGCCCACTAGAGGACAGTTTGACTTTTTCACTGAACCTTTCACTTCTGACCCAGAATTGGTTTTTCCCGTCGAGCAAGATGGCACTTACTATGTTTTAGTTAGTGGAGACAACGGTTCTGTTGCCACGAATTATACCATTACCGCCGAAGAAATACCTTTTTCATTGCTCAACGTCAACACGCAACAGGTAGGTAATGTTGCTCCCTTCACCCTGGAACTAAAAGGAGCTAAATTTAGTACCGATACTATTTTCCAAATTGTCAATTCAGAAGGAACAGTTTTCGATGCCACTCAAATAATTCTCAAAGATTCTACTACTGCTTACGCTACTTTCAACTTAAGCGGTCAATCTGTAGGTAATTATGACGTTCGAGCAATACAAAATAACGAAACTACAGAAGTTTTAGAAGACATTCTAGTAGTTGAAGATGGAATTGATGCCGAGTTATTTTCTGTAATTGATGGACCAGGAGCGGTAAGACTAGGCGGTAAATATTTTGCCAAGATCAACTATACCAATGTTGGCGGTGCCGATGAAGCTGCTCCTCTAATTATTCTCCAAAGCGATAATACTCCTCTGGGTTTATCTTCTAATTCAATTGCCCCCACAGAATCACTATTCCTGTTAGGAGTAGGGGAAGATGTGGGAGTTGATACTTTACGACCAGGAGAAATTAACCAAATTCCTTTCTTCTTTAGCGTTCCTTACGAATCCATTAACGTTAATCTGTTGCGCTATACAGAAAATAGTAGCACTCCCATAACCGAAGCTGATTGGAATTTAATTGAAACTGCAATCAAACCATCTGAAATTAGTGAAGATGACTGGAATGAATTCTGGTCATCAATTCAACCTCGCATTGGAAATATCTGGGGCGATTACGTCCAGTTAGTAAATGATTTAGCTAAGGCTTTCGCTTCAAAAGCAGAATGCGACTATGATGTACGGGAATTGTTTGCCGAATGGTATGAAAGCGGTGATTTATCGGTTTATACTCCTAAATCTGCTGTTTCTGGTCGCTTAGTTGATAGAAATACTGGCGAACCTCTTTCAGAAGTCGAATTGCAACTTTATCAAGAGGTAGATGAAGAAACAATCCAAAATTTCCATCAAGTTGTTACTGATTCTGAGGGGAGATTTACAGTCTCTACACTTCCTCCTGGTAATTATAAGCTGGCTATTTTAGGTGATTATTCTTTTGTCGATTCTTCTCCGTCTGATTCTAATAATCTTTTAAACAATAATATTTATGAGCTTAATATTACCTCTGGTAATGATATTACCGATTTAGAATTGGAGACCGATTTGCTATCAGTTCCACCATCACCTTTAGAACAACTTGTTGATGGAAAAGAATTTTATATAGAGTTTATCAATAATTTAGTAAATACGGTTGAAGAATTAGGAATACAAAGTTCAGAAGAAACAAATATTGCATTAAATAATTTAGAGGAAGAGTCACAATCACAAAATGAAAATGAAGAAGAACCACCTTTACCAAAGCTCAGATTTTACTATCAAAGTCCAACCTTTGGAATTCCTTTCTTATTTCCCAATACGCAAATTAGCATAGCTTTAGGTACTGATGGACTTTCTAACATTAATTTTGATAACGAACTCGTAACCAAAGGTATAGTTGCGGGGTCTCTTAAAGTAACGCATGGAGAAGATATATACGGAGGTCTTGTCAAAGGTTCACTTACTTCAGTTAAAGAAAAAGAAAATTGTCAATGGCAACCAAAAGAAACTTCCATAGAATTGGGGGCTGGTTATATTGGTGGAGAATCAAAAGACATAACAGGCTATTTAGATCCCTTCTTTGGAACTATAGTTAAAGGAATTGAATTCATCTTAGGTGTCGAATTTCCGATAACTGCTACGTATACTACTGGCATAGCTGGAAAAGCAACATTCGATTATCAAACACCCAAACTCGAAGGTGGCATTGTTGTTTCTGAAGAAATAGAAATTAGTGGAGGAGTACAAAAAGGAGATTATTTCTCTCAAATTTCAGGAAAAGCAGTAGTTGAGCTTGATTTAGTTACTTTTCCAGAGACACAACTAAAGCTAGGAACTGTTAGTTTATCCATCCAATTTTTGACTAAATTACCCATAGTAGGATTTGTAGGCTTTGAAATTACAGGTTCTAGTGAAACTGGTTTCACATTAATTCCAATATTAGAACCCCCCTTATTACCACCTAGTTTTCAAGATTCTTCTTCTCTTCCTCCAGGTACTGAAGAAATATCAAATCAAATAGCTGCAATTTTTAATAATTTAGAAAACGATCCCGATCTGAAACAGGGTACATTTCTTGAACTTCTTCAATCTCCAGAAAAATTCTTTGATTTTCCAGAACCGCCGCCAATAGAAGATTGTGACGAAGAGCATGATGACTATAGCCCATCTGTCCTTGTATCCCGCGATCCCAACGATATCCTCGGTCCACAAGGATTTGGCGAACAACAGTGGCTAAGTGCTAATTCTCCCCTTAACTACACCATTCGCTTTGAAAACGACCCCCAACTAGCTACTGCACCAGCTCAAGTTGTCAAAATTACCCAAAAACTAGACAGTGACTTAGATTTTCGCACCTTCCGCCTCGGCGACTTTGGTTTCGGCGATACCTTTATTGAAGTTCCCGACAACCGCGCTTTCTATCAAACTCGCCTAGATTTAGTCGCCGAAAAAGGTATTTATCTAGATGTCTTTGCCGGAATTGATATCGCCACGGGAGAAGCTTTCTGGGAATTTCGCTCTATCGACCCCACCACGGGAGAACAACCCAGCGATCCTTTACTCGGTTTCTTACCACCCAATCTCACCAAACCAGAAGGGGATGGTTTTGTCAGCTATTCCATCCGTCTCCTTGATGATATTGCTACAGGGGATGTTATTGATGCTGAAGCGACTATTATCTTCGATATCAACGAACCTATCGATACTCCTGCTATCTTTAACACCATCGATGCCGGTAAACCCACTAGCACGGTAGCAACTTTGCCACAAGTCAGCGACAGTGCAGAATTTACCGTTCGTTGGTCTGGTAACGATGATGCTAATGGTTCGGCTATCGCTAACTATACTATCTACGTTGCCGAAAACGGCGGAGAATTTACTCCTTGGTTAGAAAATACTACTCTCACCCAAGCCACCTTTACAGGTACTCCAGGTAGCAGTTATCAATTTTATGCGATAGCTAGAGATAATGTCGGTAATGTTCAAGATCTTCCCACTTCTGCTCAAGCTGTAACTACAATAGCAGGTGGTAATAATCCCCCTGTACTTCTCAATTCTATTGGCACTCAGATAGTAGCTGAAGATAGTAACTTTAGTTTGACCCTCTCTGAGGAGATTTTCCAAGATAACGATGAAGGAGAAATTTTAACTTATACCGCTATAAATGCTGATGGTAGCGCATTACCCAGTTGGTTGAGCTTTGATACAGAAACTCGAACCTTTAGTGGCACGCCTACTAATGAAGATGTTGGGAATCTGAATATTGTTGTTACTGTTACCGATAAGGAAGGGGAAACAGTAAGCGATACTTTTGAACTGATTGTTGAGAATGTCAACGATAAGCCAACTTTAGAAAGTGCGATCGCTAATCAGATAGCTACAGAAGATGAAGCATTTAGTTTCACCTTTCCCGAAGATACATTTAATGATATCGATGCGGGAGATAGTCTAACTTACGCTGCTACTTTATCTGATGGTAGCGAATTACCCAGTTGGCTAATCTTTGATGCTCAAACTCGTACCTTTAGTGGTACTCCTTCAAATGACGATGTTGGTAATATCAGCATCACGGTAACGGCTATTGATAATGATGGGGAAATAGCAAGCGATATTTTTGAACTGATAGTTGAGAATGTCAATGATGCGCCAACCTTAGAAAATGCGATCGCTAACCAAGTAGCTACAGAAGACGAATTATTTAATTTTACCTTCCCAGAAAACACCTTCAATGATGTCGATGCAGGAGACAGTTTATCTTATACTGCTACTTTATCTGATGGTAGTGCATTACCCAGTTGGTTAACTTTCAATCCTGAAACTCGTACCTTTAGTGGTACTCCAGTTAATGAACATGTTGGTCAGATCGCTATTGAAATCACAGCCACAGATAATGATGGCGAAGTTGCTCAAGATATCTTTGAAATTGAAGTAATCAACGTCAACGACATTCCCCTAGATATCGAATTAAGCAATATCTCGCTCGATGAAAATAGCAGCAATGGAACAATTATTGGCATCCTATCTACTCTCGACCCCGATGCAGGGGACACTCACAGCTATACCCTCTTAAATAATGCCGATGGTCGCTTTGTTCTCGATGGCAATAAACTCCTTGTTGCATCTGGTAATTTATTAGATTTTGAAGCCAACAGCACTTACTTAATTGAAGTTCAAACTACTGATGCGGAGGGGTTATCTATAACTAAAAACTTTACCATTAGTCTCAATGATATCAACGAAGCACCCGTACTTATTAACGATAGCCTCACTGCTAACTCTAGCAGTGCTAAAGTAATTGCTATTAGCTATCTTCTCAGTAACGATAGCGATCCTGAAGGGACTCCTCTAAGTTTGATTGCAGTGGGGAATGCTACCAACAGTAATGTTACTCTCGACAACGGCAATGTTATCTTCACTCCCGACACCGGCTTTGATGGAACTGCCAGTTTTGAATACACTGTCAGCGATGGAGTGTTAAGCGAGACGGCTACAGTTACGGTAGAGGTGGGAGTTACTCAAAATGGTACCAACAAGAATAATACTTTCGATGGTACTCTAGGGGACGATCTTTACCACGGACTCAACGGTAACGATACTGTCAGGGGAGATGCTGGAGACGATCGCTTATTTGGGGATAATGGTAATGATACTTTAAATGGTGGTCTAGGTAACGATACTCTCTTTGGCAACAATGGTGAAGACCAACTTTTTGGGGATGCTGGGGATGACTGGTTATTTGGGGACAATGGTAACGATACCCTAATTGGCGGAACAGGTAATGACACTCTTACAGGGGGAAGAGGCGCAGATCGTTTTATCTTTAACAGTCCCCATGAAGGAGTCGATACCATCACTGATTTTTCAGTAAATAACGATACTTTAGTCTTCTCGGCGGCTGGATTTGGTGGGGATTTAGTACCTGGTAGAGTCAGCAGTCCAATGTTTAATCTTGGTGTTGCTGCGACTACTGAGTTTCATCGCTTCATCTATGATGCTGGTAGTGGAGATTTGTTCTACGATAGCGATGGTACAGGGGATAATGAGCAAGTAAGAATTGCTCGCTTAGGTTCTGGTTTGAGTTTGGGTAATGACAATCTGTTTATAGGTTACTAAAACAGTAGAGAGCAATTAAGATTTGTGAAAATTACTACGATTTAATTATGCTCTCTAATTTTCTGCGTCGTCTTGGTTATTATAGAACAGAATTATTTAGTTTAATGACCTTAAAGACTAAATTACTGCTCCTGGTCTCTATTTAAAACTAATTATTAGAAATTACTACAATGCCTCCAATAAATGCAGAAGATTTTTACAAGCAAGGAAGAGAAAAAGCGGAAAAAAAAGATTTTCGAGGAGCAATTGAAAATTATAGTCAAGCTCTACAATTAAAACCTGATTTTATTGATGTTTACAAACAGCGCGGGCAAACTTATTTATCTCTTGGCAACTTCCAAGAAGCAATTGAAGACTTCGACCGAGCGATCGAGTTATTTTCTGATGATGCAGAAGTCTATGAATTTCGAGGTTTAGCTAAATTTTCTCAGGGTAATGTTCGAGCAGCAATAGCCGATCTAGATCGCGGATTGGATTTAAATCCCAATCGTGCTGAAGGCTATAAAAATCGAGCTTTGGTTCGTATGTCTTTGGGAGATTACGAAGGAACTTGGTCTGATAGCAGTAAAGCTCTTAGTTTTAACCCTAATGATGCTTTTATACACAATCTTCGCGGAGTTATCGATCTTTATCGAGGTAACTATAATCAAGCTCTTGAATCTCTCAATAGAACTTTACAGCTAGACCCCAACTATGTCGAGGCATATAATAATCGGGGATCTATCCATGTAATGTTAGGTAATCAAGAGCAAGCACTCGCCGATTTCGGTCGAACTATAGAACTTAATCCTAATTATATTTCTGCTTATAAAAATAGAGGTAATTTACTTATTCAACAAGGAAATTTGTCGGAATCTTTAGAAGACTACAATAAAGCAATAGAACTCAATTCCAAAGATGCTGAAGCTTATTATTATAGAGGCTATATTCACTTATTACAGAAAGAGCAACAAAAAGCTCTTGAGGATTTAGATCGAACCATAAATCTCGATGTCTCGTTTACTAAAGCTTACAAATATAGAGGCATCATCCATCTAAACCATAAAAATTTAGCCAATGCTCTTGATGATTTTAATCGAGCTATTAACCTCAATCCCGATGATGCTGAAGTCTATTACTATAGGGGAAATGTTCGCTTTCAACTTCAACAGCCACAAGAAGCTTTAGAAGATTATAGCCAGACTATTAAACTCGATCCTAATTATGCTGATGCTTACAACAATCGAGGTGCTATTTATCTAGAACGCGGAGAATTACAACAAGCTCTCTCTGACTTCGACAAAGCAATAGAACTCAATTCTGATTATTTGTTGGCATATAAAAATCGAGTCAAACTAAGGATTATACAAGGAAAACTACAAGGTGCATTGACAGATTTAGAACAAATTTTACGACTCGAACCTAATAATCTAGAAGCTTTAAAAGATTGCGTAAAACTTAATCTTGCTTTGGGTAATAGTCAAGAAGCTTTAAATTACCTTCAGCGTATATTACAGATAAATTCCCAACTTTTGGGCGAAAACGCTCAATATGCGGACGATCTACAACAAGCTTTGCAATCTAACCCCAATAATTCTGAAAGTTATCTTATTCGTGGCTGTTTGTATTATGCCTTTAACGATCTTAGTCGAGCAATAGAAGATTTCGATAGAGCTTTGGCTTTAAATCCCAACCAAACTCAAATCTTTAAGATAAGAGCTTTAGCTAACGCCAAACTTAATAATTATCAAAAAGTTGTTGATAACTGCGATCGCATCTTAGCATTTAATACCAATGATTTTCTAGCTTATAAACTTCGAGGAATAGCTTGCTATTATTTAAAAGATAGTCAAGGAGCTATTGAAGACTTCAATAAAGCAATACAAATTAATCCTAATGAGGTTGAAGTTTATCAAGACAGAGGTCTACTCTATTACGAACTAGGAAAATTACCAGAAGCTCTAGAAGATTTCAATCGAGTTCTTGAGTTTAAACCTGATTCTGTAGAAATTCACAGCAAAAGAAGTGAAATCTGCTATCAATTAGGCAGAAAACAAGAAGCTTTACAGTCTTTAAATCGAGTTTTAGAACTAAATCCAGAAGATATAGCTGCTTATCAAAATCGCAGTATGGTCAAGCAAGAATTAGGAGATTTACTAGGAGCGCTCGCCGATTTAGATACAATAATTCGTCTCAATTATGACGATTTAGAAGTTTATCGCCGACGGGGTTATCTTCATTTAGAATTAAAAAACTTTCCTAAAGTAATTGAAGATTATACTCAAGTTTTACAACTAGATTCATCTTACTATAATGCCTATATTAATCGAGGTATTGCTTATGCTGAGAGCGACGAAAAACAAAAAGCAATCGCCGATTTTAGTCAAGCTATTAAACTTCGACCTGAAGAACCTGAAGGATATAAACTTAGAAGTCAGGTTTATCTAGATTTAGGTCGAGTTACCGGAGCGATCGAAGATTTAAGCTTATTATTACGTATCGAGCCTAGAAATCTAGAAACTTATACAAAACTTGCTGATATATATGTAAATTTAGGTGAATGGGAAAAAGCCATAGCTATCTATACAGAAGCAATTCTAACGGATTCTGACAGCTTTGAAAATTACTTTAAACGAGCTTTGATCTATTTCAAAATAGGCAATTTAAATAAGGCTATTGCCGATTTTTCAGAAGTAATTAATATAAATCCCGGTTACAGTCATGTTTACTTTCACAGAGGAATTGCTCATCTAAATTTAAACAATTTAAAAGATGCTATTAGTGATTTTAACCAATCTATACAAATAGATCCCAATTGGATTGAAGCTTATCATACCAGAGGAATTGCTCACTCATTACTTGGTAATCATGCTGAAGCCATCAAAGACTTAGATACAGTAATTAATCTAAACCCTAATAAAGTAGATGCTTACTGTAATAGAGGATTTGCTTATGCTTTGATGGGAAAACTATCCAAAGCAATACATGACTACACATTAACAATTAATCTCGCTCCTAATCATTCAGATGCTTATTCCAAAAGAGCATCAGTTTATATTGAATTATCTAATTATCAAAAAGCTCTAGAAGATTATATTCAAGCAATTAAACTAGACCCAAATATTGCTGATTATTATTACGGTTGTGCTTTGATTTATTATAAGATAAATAATTATCAAGAAGCAATAAAAAAATACAATCGGGCTATTCAACTAAATCCTAATTATACAGATGCTTATTGGGGTAGGGCTTCTGCATATTTGAAAATAGATGATACAAAAAATGCGTTCAAAGATTATCAAAAAGCTGCTGATTTATATCGCCAGCAAGGTAATGCTGCTTCTTATAAACAGGTAATGAATCAATTGACAAAATTAGGTAATTAACTTAATAGATGGATATAGATTTTATGAAACGATGTTTTTACATATTAATGGTATCTCCAGCAGATAATTTTAACATTTTATATTATTACTTATTATTTTTTGCTGGGTTGATATTAATTCTTAGAAATTCAATTTTAAGTCTCAAACAACCTAATCCAAATTTACTTGAATTAAGAAAACAACCTATATATTATTGGATAATTGGATTTATTGTTGCTTATTTAGGTTTTTTATTATTAATTAGTGCTTGGAATGCTACAGCATTACGCACATTAACTTGCCAACATTTTTTTGAAAATTCATTTTCTAATTTGAAGTCGAGTAAAAATATAAAAAAATTAATTAATTGCCAATTAATATCAGCAAATTTTATCGGAAATATTAAAAGTAATATCTCTATAATTGATCTTCAAAAAGCAAAATTAGAAAAAAAAATCGCTACTGTATATCGTGCAAACGTACCATATTACTATAGAGTAGTTTTATTAAATAACAAAGATCGAATTGTTTTTACAATTAATTGGGATTGGGAACGCGATGATATTCCGGATGGTCATAGATATATTATTTATCTTAAGAAAGATCGAAGAAGTTTTAATGAAAAATTAATAGGCAATAAGAGTTTAATAGATATTTCAGAGCTAATCAATTCCTTATTTAAATTAGATAATAAAATCTATGCTACTTCAAATGATGTAGTCACTCGTATTAATAGTTTTATTGAGAATCCAACTAATAATACAATTATAATTCAAGACAATTTAGTCTTGGGTGGTTATTCGGTGTTTATTTTAGGTTTTTTATTAGTGATTATTAGCTTTTCAATTTTTATACTAGCCCCTAAAACTCTGTATAAGTTATCTTTAGAAGATAATAACCTTACGTGTCAAACTTGGATATTTGGCAAAGAAAAAACTATTCAATATCCTCTTGTTGATATCTCAGAAATTGTCTTAGAACAAAATGATAAAAATGGACGTTATCGAATAATTTTAATCTTAAATTGTGGTGAAAAATTACCATTAACTGGCTATTATGATTCTACAATTGAAGAAAAACAACAAATTGTTGAAAATATTAAAATTTTTTTAAAGGATGTCTGAAAATGAGGGAGGGGCAAGATTCGTGCAAAATCCACTCACATTTTGGGTCTTGCACAGCTTTAATACTGCTGGCGAAATCGAGAAGAGAGCGATCGCTGTTATTAAGTAGCTATATTTACCCATATGTATAAGTTGGGGGAAAACTAGCAAAGATACTGTTGACGAAAGTAATCAATAAGATTTCAAACGCAATACACTACCTCGCTGATTAGGACAAAATTTCTATAAAACAGTGAAGACAATTTACCATGTAGTACATGGAAGAGGAATCTTCAATTATCGGCAATGGCGACGATCGCTTGCTAGAGACTTTTTCTCACAGTGGTTTACTAAATGCAGGAGAAAGCTACACCAAAACTGAGTTAGTCCCCATACCTTTTGATTTACTGGGTAATTACCAGCTATACATTCAAACCGATACTAACAATCGAGTTTACGAGGCTGAGAGTGAAGGCAATAATAGTTCGGTTCTGCTACCTCTAAGGGTAACTAGAGAAACCCCCGATTTACAGATTACCGCCGTAACTGCCCCTCTTACTGGAGTTTCGGGAGAAACCCTAACAGTTAATTGGTCGGTAGCCAACTTAGGAACTGGCAAAACTAATAGCAATTACTGGTATGATGAAGTATTTTTATCTCTAGACCGGGATTTAGGGGACAGCAGCGATATTTCCCTCGGAAAAGTCTATCATTCTGGTTCTCTAGCTCCCCATGAGAGTTACAATGCTTCCCGTACTTTCCACCTGCCTCAAAATTTAAAAGGGGATTACTACTTTATCGTTCGCACCGATACAGGCGATCTAGTTTTAGAAACTCCCTTTGAAAATAATAACCAAGCAGTAACCAGCAGTACTACTAGCATCAGCCTCAACAGCGTACCAGATTTAGCGATCGAGGCAATAGATGCTCCAGAGGATGCCATTAGCGGTCAAACTTTCGCTCTTAACTGGAAGGTTGTCAATCGAGGAACTGAGGTTAATAGTAGCTGGCGAGATGTGTTTTATCTGTCTCGCGATCGAGTGTTCGAGCGCAATAATGATCTTTACTTAGGTTCGCGTTTCCACTACGGCGGTTTAGCCGCAGGAGGAGAATCTAGTCAAACCGCTTCTTTTAATCTTCCACGGGGATTATCTGGTCGATTCTATGTTTTTGGAATCACAGATAGTGGGGATAGCGTTTACGAACGAGAAGGAGAAAACAATAATATTGCCTATGATGGCAATTCGATGAACGTGATTCTGCCTCCCCCAGCAGATTTAGGAACTGGTAGTATTAATGTTCTTGCCAATCCAGGGGTCTCGGGAAATTATCTCTCTTTTGATTACACCGTATCTAGCTTAAGCGCAAATGCTCCTGTGGGAACTTGGACGGATGCCATTTATCTGTCTGCTGACGACCAATGGGATATTGATGACCTGTTATTAACGAAGGTTGAAGTTTCTGAGTTCTCCCTTGTGGATGGTAGCTATACCCGCAGGGTTTACGCTCAATTACCAGGAGTCGTGCCTGGAAATTACCATCTTATCGTCCGCAGCGATATTCGCAACGAAATTCTTGAAAGTGATGAAGGGAATAATGTTACGGTTTCAGCGGAAACGATTAATCTCGATATTCCCCTGTTAGAAATTGGCACTCCCGTTAGTGGAACGCTCGGGGTAGGAGAAGCGGTTTACTACCGTATCGGTGTTCCCAGTGGAGAAACTTTACAGTTCGTGTTAGATTCTCTCAACAATAATGCGGTTAACGAACTCTATATGAGTTATGAGAAAATGCCCACTCAAGCCGATTTTGACTTCGGTTTTGAGGAGATAGCCGCCGACCAAGATATTATCGTTCCCCTCTCCCAAGCTGGTACTTATTACATTCTCGCTCGCGGACAATACGTACCGGGAGGAACCCAAGATTATTCTCTAGCAGTCAAGACAATTGATTTTGGCATTACAGATATTGAAACCACCATAGGGGATAAGGGAGGTACGGTTACTTTTGCCATTAAAGGGGCGAAGTTTAATTCTAATCTGACTGCTGCTTTAGAAAATGATGCGGGAGAAGTTATTGAAGCTACTAGCATCTGGTATGAAGATTCCACTAAAGTTTATGCTACTTTCGACCTAAGTAATGCAGATATCGATACTTATAACCTAAAAGTATCTCAACCTTCGATTAAGGTGGAGTTTGTCGAAAATGAAGCTGGAGAAATCGAACCTATCTTTAGCAACACAACCGTTGAAAGTGTTTTAGAAGACGGATTTGAAGTCGTAGCAGCAAGAAAAGATGATTTATTAGTTACGGTAACTACACCCGAGCGCGTGGGTGCAGGACAGTATTTAACTACACCCGAGCGCGTGGGTGCAGGACAGTATTTTGATATCGTTCTTTCCTACGCTAATAATGGCACTCACGATCTCGAAGCTCCCTTACTTCATCTCAAATCTAATTACGATATTGGCTTTGTCAATATCCAAGATGGGGATGAGTTCGTTGGTAATAGCTCCATGACCCTGTTAGGGATTAGTAACGAAGGACCCGCAGGTATTTTGCGTCCAGGGGAAATCGGCACAGTTCGCTTGCGGGGTCGAGCGATCGGCAATTCCGGTACGATTAACATCACTGCTAGTAAAGTAGTCGATGACGGTACTTCTCTCGATTACCAACAGTTTATCAATTATCTGGGTGGAGATATTGCAGATCCTGCGTGGTCGAATGCGGTTAAAGCATTAGAGAGTCAGTTTGGTAATTCTTGGTCTTCTTTTGCCAGTGGATTGGCTCAGTTGGCAACTGAGAAAGGTACTTTAGGAGAATATAGCCATTCTGTTAGCGAGTTGTGGACTGATTTTGCCGTTGATGCTTGGGGAGATGCTTTTTGGAGTCAAAATTCAAATGTTTCTACTGAAAATAATTTCTTTAATTTTAATAGTATTGAGTCAGAAAATGCTGCTATTAATGAAAGCAATTTTTCAGAAATTGAAGAAAATAGCGAGTCATCATTGAATATTGTTGAAACTGAAAATAATCTTTTAAAAGTAGATAATGATCCCTTTTTTACTCAGGTATTAGAGGTAGAGACAACTAGTATTGAATATCTAATTCCCGATTATTTTCCTCAAAACAAATTATCTGATACGCTCAAAGATATAGTAAAGGTATTAGGGATAAATGCAATAGCTATATTCCTTAAACAAGCTGATAGTAATGATATTTATTTAGAAGGAGATTTATATGAAGGTCAACCAGAGGGCGTTCCTGCTTCCCTTCTTATTACTTTAGATGATATTACATTACCATCCTTTGCTGATATTATTGATGATATAGTACAGCTAGATTCAACAGAAGATATTACAATATTTGCTAATGATGTTGCCAACTCAGTTGCTATTAATGTAAAAAGTATTGAGGGAATACTTGCTTTACTGTCTCCTTATTCCGATGCTTTTGATATTTTGATGAGAAGGGTAGAGCAAGAAATTTTGAAGGTTGCTGATGATTTTGAAACAGGTGGGGTAGCAATAGGAGCATTTGGATGGAGATCACCCGCTCCTACAGCGGCGGGATTTCTAAGACATTTTATAGGAGATGAGGGAATATCAGAAGAACAACCTTCTCTAAGCAAATATAAGGGAATATTAGAAAATTTAAGAAATAATTTGTCAACTAAACCACCACAATGGATTATTGATAGGCTGGCTCGGAAAGACGAAAAAGGCAAAGAAACAGGAATACATCAAGCGAAGTTGGATAAGATAAAAGGGGATGATTATACACCTGAATATCTTTACGATAGTTTATGGGATCACGTTCACCTAGATGACGATTATTCAGAAAATAGCATAAATCTAAGCTCAGAAAAAATAAAAAAATTTATTGCCGAGATTGAAGAATCTGACGAATATGAAAATGCCAAAAAATCTCTTGAAGAGCAAGTTGAATTGGCAGTTAAAAGAGGTTACTTTATCCTCGATAACAATCCAAAGTATAATATTTCAGAAGATAAAAACTACTCTTTTGAATCAGAAGACGCTCCTATAATAGAAGTCCCCAGGCTTAATTATGGTCCGAGTGGAGGTAATAAATTTCAAAAAGGAATAGATTTACTAAAAGATTTCGTTCCCGATACAGATCCTTTTTTAGCAATTGGAAACACAGACATTGAGGGTTATGCTGTTGTCAATCAAATCAATATCGAGACTAAGTGTGGAGTAAGAACCTATATTGCTGATATTGATTTTTGGTGGTTTGATGGCTATAACTGGGATCTAAATGATCGTAATCAATCATATGGAGAAATAGCTTTAATTGCTGAAGCGATTACTGGTTTAGAATCTAGTGTTTTTGAATATTTGTATCTGACACAACAGTATGGTTATGGTGAACCTTTCACGGTCTCTGTTGAAGTAGATCATACTTTTTCAGGAAGTGTTTTAGTAGACAAACATGACGAAGATTGCGATGATGAACCTCCTACTCCTCCTACAGACGAACCGATGTCTTTTGCCGAGACTGGCGTTTTCATCTCCCGCGACCCCAATGACATCCTCGGTCCACAAGGATTTGGCGAACAACAGTGGCTAAGTGCTAATTCTCCCCTTAACTACACCATTCGCTTTGAAAACGACCCCCAACTAGCTACTGCACCAGCACAAATCGTCAAAATTACCCAAAAACTAGACAGCGACTTAGATTTCCGCACCTTCCGCATTGGCGACTTTGGCTTCGGAGATACATTCATTGATGTTCCTGACAACCGCGCTTTCTATCAAACTCGCCTAGATTTAGTCGCCGAAAAAGGTATTTATGTAGATGTCTTTGCCGGAATTGATATCGCCACGGGAGAAGCTTTCTGGGAATTTCGCTCTATCGACCCCACCACGGGAGAACAACCCAGCGATCCTTTACTCGGTTTCTTACCACCCAATCTCACTAAACCAGAAGGGGACGGTTTTATCAGCTATTCCATCCGTCTCCTTGATGATATTGCTACAGGAGATGTTATCGATGCAGAGGCAACTATTATCTTCGATATCAACGAACCTATAGATACTCCTGCGATCTTTAACACCATCGATGCCGGTAAACCTACTAGTACTGTAAATGCTTTACCAGAAGTCAGCGACAGTGCAGAATTTACTCTTAGTTGGTCTGGTAACGATGATGCTAATGGTTCGGCTATTGCTAACTATACTATCTACGTTGCCGAAAACGGTGGAGAATTTACTCCTTGGTTAGAAAATACGACTCTCACCCAAGCTACCTTTATAGGTACTCCAGGCAGCAGTTATCAATTTTATGCGGTAGCTAGAGATAATGCCGGTAACGTTCAAGATCTTCCCACTTCTGCTCAAGCTGTAACTACAATAGCAGGCGGTAACAATCCTCCCGTATTAATCAATCCGATTGGGACTCAGGTAGTAGCCGAAGACAGTAGCTGGAGTTTGACTCTCTCTGAGGAGATTTTCCAAGATAACGATGAAGGAGAAATTCTAACTTATACCGCTATAAATGCTGATGGAAGTGAGTTACCTAATTGGTTGAGCTTTGAGGCAGAAACTCGAACCTTTAGTGGCA
>JADEWQ010000213.1 GCA_015207585.1 Pleurocapsales cyanobacterium LEGE 06147
AAAATCGCGATTTGGGGATAGTTAAATCCCCTCGCCCGAAACGAGCCAAACTACCTCTCGATTTATCTCCTTTTCCCTCTTGACAACTAGCTTTCACGCTTAACTTGTCACTAATAGGTATTAGGTGTTAGGTGTTAGTTTTTTTACTCCTGACTCCTGACTCCTGATTATTTTAAAAGTTGAGCGATCGCCCGATTCAATTCATCTTGAGTTAAGTCAGTAATAATAAATACTTCTTGTACGGTTTTTCCCTGACGGGCAATTACTTTATAACCGCCACGAATCGGTACGGAAATTCTGAGTTTCAATTGGGGACAATGACCTCTGACGGAACAAATTTCTCCAGGAGTGATGGTTCGAATCCCCTGACAAGTAGTTAGTTTTTCTAACAGAGGAATTAAACCAGGCAAGTGAGTAGAATGATTCCAAACCAATCTCCCGCCAGAGGAGTTACTCATTAGTTTACGCTGCCTCCAAAGGTGCCATAGTCAAACCAGCCCGTTTTAGTTGTTGATGATACAATTCTGCTTGTTCTTGAGGACCGATCCAAACGATCGCCTGTCCCTCAAAATGTATCTGATTAGTTAATTCCCAAGCGCGATCGCTAGTCATTCCAGGAATATATTTCATCAAGCATTGAGCGACGTGCTGAAACGTATTAAAGTCGTCATTGAGAACAATCACCTTATAGTTAGGATAAGGCTTGTGAAGAACTTGACTTTCTCTTTGCTTTGTTACGGTTGGTGAAGCCGTCATTGTCTTAATTCCTACTAACAGTGTTGTACTCCTTATTGCTGCTTGAGATAAAAAGCTTGATTGAATTTATATATAACTCAAAGTTAGAGTTGAATTTGAGCTTGACGGACAACTTGAGCTTGCTCAACGCAGCACTGTTTACGTCCCTTTTGTGGCGAACCCGTGTCGCCACATGGAACTCCTGTTTAGGAACAGTGAACGTTGATGGCGCTGAGCGCGAGAACTTTCCCCGTGAAGGGCAGTGTTTTTACCAGACACAATTTATATTTAGTTTAACCACTTTTAATATTTTCTTCCAAATTAAATATAACAGTTGTATACGATACCAAGTTATTGAAAACTAAAAACTAAATTAATATCCCTAATGAATTAACAATGGCAAAACTAGAATTACAAAATCTCCAAAAAAAATACAATTCAAAAGTGATTCCCGTTAAAGATATCTCTCTTGAAGTAGAAGATGGAGAATTTCTAACTTTGCTCGGTCCTTCCGGCTGTGGAAAATCAACGCTGCTGCGGTTAATTGCTGGATTAGAACAACCAACTGGGGGAAGAGTAATTATTGGTAGTAAAAATATTAACCGCGTCGTTCCTGGCGATCGCAACATCGCTATGGTATTCCAAAGCTATGCTCTCTATCCTCACATGAGTGCGGCAGAAAATATCGGCACTGCTCTAAAATTGCGCAAAATGCCTAAAGAAGAGATCGACAGACGAGTTTCCGAAGCAGCTAGTAAACTGGAATTAACCCATTTACTAGAGCGCAAACCAGGACAATTGTCTGGGGGACAGCGCCAGCGAGTTGCTTTAGCCAGAGCGTTAGTACGAGATCCGGAAGTATTTCTCTTGGATGAACCTTTAAGTAACTTAGATGCTCTTTTGCGAGAGCAAGTACGAGCACGGATGAAGCAGTTATTTAAAGAACAAAATAAACCAGTAGTATACGTTACCCACGATCAAACCGAAGCCATGACTTTATCTACTAGGGTAGCGGTTTTATACGATGGTTTACTGCAACAACTAGATCCTCCCAATCGTATCTATACCCATCCTGCCAATCGATTTGTGGCTGGTTTCGTCGGTAGTCCTCAGATGAATTTACTCACCCTCAAATGCCAAGAAAAAGCTGCAGTTTTAGGGAAATATAAAATTCCTCTACCCGATTTGGCTATCGTGCCGCCACAAATTGTCCTCGGTATTCGTCCCGAAGATGTACGCCTCGCTCGACCAGAAGACTCTTCTACCATTGAGGGAAAAGTTTACTTGGTAGAAGAAATGGGCAAAGAAAACCTAGTTAGTATTCAGATAAAAGGTTCTGAGCTGACTTTAAGAGTTTTATTACCTAACAATCGCTATTCTGAAGAGGATATTATCACACTCGCGCTACCCCAAACACAAATTCACTGGTTTGATGTCGAGACAGGCGATCGCCTCTAAGGTGAGATTGACAATAGAAATTTACAGTTCAAGGCCCTACCGAGCTAACGTGGTATAATTAATAACTTACAATTATTTCAATTATTTTCAGCTCGGCAACTGGGAGCAAAAATTATCCATGCAAAAAAGAAATACTTTTGATTCCTCCGAAATTATGTTTCGCGCGCAACAGTTGATGAAAGCTGCTTCCAATCGCTATCGCATTACAGTTCAAGTAGCTAATCGGGCTAAACGTCGTCGGTATGAAGAATTAGAAAATGTGGACGATCCGATGATGAAACCAGCCATTCGTGCTATTGTCGAAATGTCCGACGAACTCACTCAACCAGAAATTATCGGCGACTAGAGATGAAGGGGCGGAGTCTTGAGTTAATTAGCGATCCTGCTTTGCGGGTGCTTCCGCACCGCCGTAGGCGCATCTTCGGTGAGCGCGAATTAATTTTCAAAGGGTTAAAATTTTTTTCCTCGGGAAGAACTAGATTACTAATCGCTTTTTGGCTAGGAATAGTTGGTTCGTTCTCGCCAATTATATCGATTTCACCCAAAATGATTGTTAGTTTAAGTTCGCCTATTGTTATCGCTCAGACTTTGAATCCGGATAGGGTAGCTAGGGAAGTTTATCAGCGTCTTCCCGGTTTACCACCAGAAAATCAATACATCAGTCGAGAAACAGGAGCAATCGCTTCTGATAATACCTTGATGAGTCGTTTCATTCGCTATCATCAATATATCAAAAGTCGTCCTGGATATCGCTTAGATTGGCAACTGACTCTAGCAGACTATCTCGGCATAAACGAAAGGATCGATTCATCCCGCTATCCAGGGAGTACAACTCTGCGCAGCAATCCTCTAGAAGGCGATCGCACTGTCATTAAAAATTTAAGCCGCCGTCAGAGAAATCAATTGGTAGATCTTCTTGTTAGCATCTACAATCCTCAACCTCCTTCAACTCCTGATGCCTCAAACCAATCGCCTCAGCCATCTTCGCCAAACACCACCAATACCAAACCGCGATTGCCGCAACCAGGGGATGCAGAATTATTATTACCTTAAATAATATATAGATTTTTTCAACTTTGTACGGACGTAGCATGCTACGTCCCTACCTCGAACTTTTAACTGAGATGTGTATTTTACTCAACTGAGAACCTCTATAATGGAACGCGTGCTGAAAAGTGATGCGGGGTGGCGTATCGGCTGGAATCCTCAAGCAGAAAAATATAAAGGTTTAGTCGGCAGCGAGGATTGGGCAATTGAACTGACAGAAGCAGAATTAAACGATTTTTGTCGTCTTCTCTCTCAGTTACAGGAAACGATGAACCAGATGAAAGCAGAATTAATGGATGAAGAAAAAATTGCCTGCGAAGCAGAGAGTGACTTATTGTGGATGGAGGTAGAAGGCTATCCCGATAAGTATTCCCTGCGATTTATCCTTAACTGCGATCGCCGTTGTGAGGGAAATTGGTCTGAGGGAGTTGCTACTCAGTTAGCCGAGGCTGCTTCAAAATTAAAGGTTTTTTAGCTAATTATAGTGAGCGATCCCGCGAATGCGGGTGCTGCCGCACCGCCAATTGAGAAGGGCTAATTTGGCTTAGTCTCTAAGAATATTAATCAACGCACCAGTTGCTGCACCACTAATAGCATTCTTACCTGCTTTGCCGTTGCCGATAATTTCCCCAGTAACCGTGTTGGTTGCCCAGGGAAAACGCATCTAAATATTGACAAAGCGGTAGGGAAGGCGTGTACAAAGTAGTACGGATAAACTATTAGGAGGGTATTTGGAGTGATCGCTCGCTCTCGTGGGGATAAGTAATCGGACTTTG
>JADEWQ010000214.1 GCA_015207585.1 Pleurocapsales cyanobacterium LEGE 06147
GATATTAACTTCTTAACCTACAACACATGGAGGACAAAATATGCCAATTAATTCCTGCCCTTCGTTTCCTCCCTTCGCCAAGCTGAGTACAGCTATGGCGAGGGTCTCCACGGAGGCGGAGAGATGATAACTGTAGCTAAACAGCATTCTCAAGTATATGCAAACATCGATTTTCAAGTGGCGGATGTTTTGAAATGGGATTTTCCCGTCGAACAGTTCGATGCGATCGCATCTATTGCAACCTTTCATCATTTGCCGTTAGAAAATTTGTTACCCAGTTTAAAAACTGCACTAAAACCAGGTGGAAAGTTTGTAATTCTTGACTTGGTACAACCTGAAACTATACAGGACAGACTGAGTAATGTAATTGCCGTTCCTTTGAACTGGATCTGGCAGATACTCAAAAATAGGAATATTAAGCAGTCACTAAAAGCCAAAGCAGCGTGGCAAGAGCATTTTCGTACAGATAAATTTCTGACTCTTTCGCAAGCAAGACGCATTTATACCAAGACGTGTCCCGGCGCAAAGATTAGAAAGCACTTGTTCTGGCGTTATTCAGCAATATGGGAGAAGCCAGCAGCGTAATTCAACTTTGGAGGCAACTATGGCGAAAACAATTGTTATCGACCCCGTAACTCGGATCGAAGGTCACGCAAAAATTTCGATTTACTTAAATGATGCGGGAGAAGTGGATGATGCCCGCTTTCATGTGGTTGAATATCGGGGATTTGAAAAATTCTGCGAAGGCAGACCTTTTTCTGAAATGGCAGGCATTACGGCTCGTATTTGTGGCATATGTCCCGTGAGTCACCTGCTTGCTTCTGCCAAAACGGGAGATAAGATTCTGGCGGTAAAAGTTCCTCCTGCGGGTGAAAAGCTGCGCAGATTGATGAATTTAGGACAAATTACGCAATCCCATGCCCTTTCCTTCTTCCATCTCAGTAGCCCCGATTTTCTTTTGGGATGGGATAGCGATCCGGCAAAACGCAACGTGTTTGGTTTAATTGCTGCCAATCCCGATTTAGCTAGGGCAGGAATCCGTTTGCGACAGTTCGGACAGACAGTAATCGAACTGCTGGGGGCAAGAAAAATTCATGCTGCCTGGGCAGTTCCTGGAGGAGTGAGATCGCCCCTATCAGAATCGGGAAAGGCTTGGATTGGCGATCGCTTGCCGGAATCGATTGCCACCATCAACATGGCAATCGACTTGTTTAAAAACCTCCTCGATCGCTTTACGACTGAAGTCGAACAGTTTGGTCAATTTCCTTCCCTATTTATGGGTTTAGTCGGTAAAAATGGCGAATGGGAACATTACGGCGGTCATATCCGCTTTACCGATAGCGAGGGTAATATTGTTGCCGACGGTCTTAGGGAAGATGATTATCGAGACTATTTAGGTGAAGCAGTTGAACCTTGGTCATATCTCAAATTTCCCTACTACAAACCCTTGGGCTATCCCGATGGCATCTATCGAGTTGGACCTTTGGCGAGACTGAACATTTGTTCTAATTTTGGTACGCCATTGGCGGCTCGAGAGTTACAAGAGTTCCGCGAAAGAGCTGGTGGTGTGGCTACTTCATCTTTCTTTTATCACTATGCCCGCCTAATAGAAATTTTAGGCTGCTTAGAGCGAATCGAACGACTAATCGATGACCCCGATATTACCTCACCGCGTACCCGCGCGACGGCTGGCGTTAACCAACTCGAAGGCATTGGGGTCAGTGAAGCACCCCGAGGCACCTTATTCCACCACTATCAAGTCGATGAAAACGGCTTAATTAAAAAAGTCAATTTAATTATTGCTACCGGACAAAATAACCTGGCAATGAACAAAACCGTTGCCCAGATTGCCAAGCATTATCTTAAGGGAACGGAGATAACCGAAGGAATGCTTAACCGAGTGGAAGCCGGAATTCGGGCTTTCGATCCTTGTTTGAGTTGTTCTACCCACGCGGCAGGGCAGATGCCCCTGCACGTTCAACTTTTAGGAGTAGATGGAAGGATACTAAATGAGGTATGGCGGAATTAGTTAAAGCCTTGTTTGAGAAAACAATTTAATGGCGATCGCTATTGTGCGAGCGAGTGTAACTATAAGTTTTCTCACTATAGTTGCTAATCACTCGTGCTGATGCATGTCCATTCTCGGCATATGCTGGTGTTGTTGCGGAGATTCAGTTTGATGGTTATGAGGTTGCACGAGTCCCATATTTTGCTTACCGAAAGTAGCCAACCCCATTGTTATCAATCCTGAACTAAGTAATCCCATGGACACTAATCCCAACGAAAAAACTCCCATGGAAACAACGCCGATAGAAATAATGCCATGGGTTACAATTCCCAATGCAACAAAGCCATGAGCCGATACACCAATTGCAACAAAACCATGGGCACCAATTCCTATAGACAATCGTTTTTGTTTTTTGGCAGATACTGTCATATTGTCAGGGATTTAGATTCAATCTTCTAAAGCATTATTTCGTGTAATCCCTAATCTCTGTCAAAAGACAGTCTGTCAAACTTATCCCACAACCTAAAAGTACTGGGTAAATTGTTGAGACTTACGTATAGTCAGTTAAAACTGACGGGGCGTACAAGCCGAGGGGCTGTGTTCTGAATTAAATTCAGAACTCTGTAAGCCCCGTCCCGAATCGAATTCGGGGGACAGCTCCTCACGAAGTCCAAACAGGCGAGGACCTGTCTCCGGAGGTTTACTCCCAGTGCGTGTTCCGCCGTCGCACGGTGCGGAATGCACTGCTGCGGAAGGCAGTGGCAGGCAAGCGCTGCCGTTTAACGGCAGCGGAGTACCTCGAACTCGCAATATTAGTTGAGTTAACCCATTTTAATGGGTTTGAGCTTTGAGCCGGAGCTTTAGTTCCCGGCAATCTGCGATTGTCAATCAAACTTCTCTTGAACTTTGACAAACTCATTTTCATAATTAGGATCGTGAGTGCCGAGTAGTTTATCCCACCAAGTAAAGTACAGTCCGTAGTGCAGGTTGTACTTGCGATGATGTATCGAATGATGGGTCGGACCGATTAACCACTTTCCCAGCCAATGGTGGGGAAAAGATGAGGGAAACAGCTCGAATCCTAGATGAGTCAACACTGCCCATACCGTCATTATCATGAGGGCGGTAAGCAAGGTAATAAAATGGAGTGGAATGATAAAAACTACACCTAAAAAGAAAAGCACCTGTACCATTGCTTCTGGTGGGTCGAAGGCAAAAGATGTCCACGGTGTTGGCTCTCCTGAAAGGTGATGACCCTGGTGCAGCCATTTAAATAGCAAGGGACGGTGAAATAAGCGATGGATAAAGTAAAAGTAAGCATCCTGAAGGATAAGCACTACAATAAAGCTGACCCCCAAATACCACAATCCATACTCACCTATGTCAGTGTATAAAAGCGTTACTCCTAAATCGTACTCTGACATGATAATCGTTGCGCCAAGAGCAAAAACTATAGCAGAGAGAATCGCTAATTTAACATCCTTTCGTATTAACTGCCACCGTGGAGGCTTGCGTCGCAACTGTCGCTTGGGAAAGGATTTTCCTAGAACTGAGTAAAAGAGCAAGTAGGTTCCCCCGGCTATGAGAAAATATCGGCTAAGAATAATTCCCAGGAAGGCGAACCAATAAAACCAAAGCTTTTCTGGAATCAAGATAAAATTTGTACTAAATTGGCTTATTAACGGATTAAATCATAACAAATTTAACTATTCCCAATCTCTATCGAAAGCAGTGTTAGTTGAGATGTTAAAGAGTTAATTTACTTTTAAGCGATCGCCCAACTAGGGATATGAGTAAAAATAAAGGTTAGATGTGTTTAGTATCAACCTACCTAAGACATCTCCAATAACTTATAATTTGGGCAGAGCAATAGTTTGGGCATCTTTAAGAATTTCATGATAACTAGCGATCGCCACGGTGGCTCAAGTATTAGAGGTAACGTATGGTAAATCTCGACCA
>JADEWQ010000036.1 GCA_015207585.1 Pleurocapsales cyanobacterium LEGE 06147
TGGTCGAGATTTACCATACGTTACCTCTAATACTTGAGCCACCGTGGCGATCGCTAGTTATCATGAAATTCTTAAAGATGCCCAAACTATTGCTCTGCCCAAATTATAAGTTATTGGAGATGTCTAGTACATTAGCGATCGCTTTCCCCACGACGTAAAAATTTATAACGACATGCTGCCTCTAGCAGAGGGAGTACAAAGAGCAGTTAATAATCTAACGACTGGCAACAGATTACTGTGGGTAAAAGATGCTGCTGGTCAAGTAACGGCAAAATCTGCTGCTTTGCAAACTGGGGAGATAAGAACAACTCTGTTAACCCTCGATTCTGTTCCTCCAAATCCCCAAGTAAAAGACATGAATGGACGCTACTGGATCTTATGTGCGACTCCCGTCCAAGTAAACAATATCAATCTTGGTGAATTATACATCGCTCAAGATATCACTGACGAGCGAATGATGTTTTTAAATCTGGTATGGAGTTTAAGTGTTGCAACTCTAATTATTATCGGGATCATGACCAGTGCGATCGCCTACTACATCAATCGTTCGATTAAACCTTTACAACGGATAAGCCAACTCACAAAAAAAATCTCTGCCGATAAATTGGGAGATGCTCGTATTGATTTAGACAATGCTCCTAGTGAAGTTAAAGAACTAGCACAAACTTTTGACCAAATGCTAGTACGTCTCTCGGAGGCTTGGGAACATCAACGACAGTTGCTGAGTAATGTTTCCCATGAATTACGCACTCCTCTAACTATTATCTCTGGCTATTATTACGCACTCCTCTAACTATTATCTCTGGCTATTTGCAAAGTACTCTACGCCGAAGTGATAATCTAACGGAAATTCAACGAGAAGCTCTGGCAACTGCTGCTTCTGAAGCCGAACGTACCGTGCAATTGCTCAAAGATTTATTAGATCTTGCCAGAGCAGATAGTGGCAGAATGCACTTTCAGTTTGAATCTCTCGTACTCAATGATTTAGTCGAAGAAGTAGCAGCCATGACAAGACAATACAGCGATCGCCCCATCCAAATTGAGTCGGCTAGAGAAATAATTTGCATTAAAGCAGACATTAATCGGCTCAAACAAATATTACTAAACTTAATCGACAATGCAGTTAAGTATTCCGATAACGGACACCCGATCGCGCTCAAGTTAGACAAACAAAACAATCGGGGTATTATTCAAGTATGCGATCGCGGTGTCGGTATTCCCTTATCCCAGCAAACCCGAATTTTTGAGCGTTTTTATCGTGTTGACGAAGCGCGCCTTCGCTCTGGGGGCACGGGGTTGGGGCTATCTATCGTCAAAACTTTAGTAGAAGGAATGGGAGGAAGTATTTCAGTTCGTTCCCAGTTATCACGAGGAAGTACTTTTACAATTAGTTTTCCCTTAATTTAAATAAACTCGAATTGTTATTAAAGAAAAACGATGACTTCGATCATAGTGATTCGTCACAAAAATCTTTTGTATAGTCTTTTATAATCATGTTATTGAAAGGCAGTTATCTTGGGTACACCAATTCTTGGTAGTTACCAAAATTAAGCAAAATATAGTCATTAAACTCTCCAATCATATGCCCGAAGAGCTAATAGGGGGACGCTATCGAGTAATAGACTGTTTGAGGAAGACAGGCTTTTGTGAAACCTATATTGCAGAAGATATTTGGCTTCCTGACAATCCTCGCTGTGTAGTGAAAAAACTCCAGCCTCAGTCTAACGAGCAATTTATTTTAGAAACTGCTAGACGTTTGTTTATTAGTGAAGCTAAGGTTCTTTATAGACTGAGCGATCATCCGCAGATTCCTCGACTTTTGGCTCACTTAGAAGTAGGCGAGCAATTTTATTTAGTACAAGAGTTTATTGAAGGCAAAGATCTCGGACAAGCAGAAATTGTTCCTGGCAATCGCTGGAATGAGAAAGAGGTAATTTTTTTCTTACAAGAAGTGTTAGAGATTTTGGCTTTTGTGCATCAAAATAGGGTAATTCATCGAGATATTAAGCCTTCTAATCTGATACGACGTATTAGCGATGGCAAAATCGTGCTGATTGACTTCGGTGCAGTCAAAGAAATTACGAATATAACTCTGACAGAGGGAGAAGGACGATTATTAACTGTTGCCGTTGGCACCCCTAGCTACATGCCAAGCGAACAGCAAAGAGGAGATCCTCGCTTCAACAGTGATATTTATGCTCTAGGAATGACTGCCATTCAAGCAATAACAGGAATCAATCCCGATCAACTTCCTAGAGATTACCAAACAGGAGAAATTTGCTGGCGAGATTATGCTCCTAATTGTCGCCCTGCTTTAGGCAATCTGCTCGATAAAATGGTACGCAATGATTTTAGGGAACGCTACCAAAATGTCAACGATGTTCTTGAAGATCTCCAGAAGCTAAATCGACCTGTACGTAAGCCTGCCGATTCTCAATCGAGACCACTATTCAAACATTTTATCTTAATTGCTCTCTTCCCTTTAACACTTGGATTTGTCTTGATAGGACCGCGGATTTTTAATGCTATTCAAGCGATTAACTACTATAACCAGGGCAATCAGTTAATTAACGGAAATAAGTATGAAGAAGCGATCGCCGCCTTTGATAATGCCCTTGAGATTAAACCTGATTTTGCTCAAGCCTGGACTAATCGAGGCTTTGCTTTGGGTAAAATCCAGCTATTTTTAGAAAAATTTGCTTCTTGTGCGCAAGCAACCCGCGTTCAGCCAGATTTTGCCGAGGCTTGGAATTGTAGAGGATTAGCACGCTATGATTTGAAGCAATACGATTTAGCCTTGGAAGAATATAATCAGGCAATAGCTGTCGATCCAAAATTTCATCTGGCTTGGTTTAATAAAGGTCAGGTTTTATTGCAATTAGGTAGGAATGAAGAAGCGATCGCTGCAACTCAGCGAGTTATTGCTCTTAAGCCCGATTTTTCATTGGCTTGGACTCAGATGTGTAGAGCTTTATATGAGTTGCAGCGATTTGGAGAAGCTAAAGATTATTGTCAAGAATCATTAAGAATTCAACCCGGTCATCAATCTACGATTCAGTTGCTAGAACAGGTACAAAGTAAGTTAGATAATTAGCCTTTTTGCTCAATTATGCTTAAATTATTTATCTAAAGCCTAACAATTGCCAAAAAGTAACTGGATAGCTGATAGATTGTACTCCTCTTGCAGTAGATATTTGTTTATCTCGTTGTAAGCTACTATCTAAAATATTTTCCAAGACTCGATTGCCTTCCTCGATCGGATTTTCTGCTGGAGCAAGAGTAAATAGAACTAAGTCGCACTTACCAGGAGTTGCCTCAGCACATATGGCAGGTAAACCTCCTTGATCGTGACTACCAAAAGACAACTGATTTTCCTGAGTTGGATAGGTTGCTAACTTAGCAGATACATTTTGACAAAGCTCTTGAGGGTTTGCCGATTGAGGTAAAGCATCAGATCGCCAATGAAAAATAGGCTTTGTTTCTCCCTGCACCATCGCTACAGTAGTTGGGGTGCCCTTGTGAGATTCACAAAAGACATTCTGCTCTTGAGTTACGGTAGATTCACTCCAAGCTGAGGTAGCTGTTACAGCGATCGCGCTAACAGCGAAGATAGGAGACAAGTATTTAAGGTTCATCTCAATGCTCCTTTGATTGGTTACCAATCTTATATGGACAATTTTATATTTACTATGAATGATTTGATTAACATATGTAGTATCGATTTGTAAAAGAAAAAGTTAATTCAATTAAAATTTCTTGACAAAATCGTTTTTAAGCTAATAAAGCTTGATAAATATAGCGTGAAGTACAGAGTTTAAACAATAATTCAAAGTTGAAAAAGACAATGGCGATCCCACTATCTACACTTTTATTGATAAAGGCGATCGCTCGAGCTTTTTAGGATGTTCATTCTCTAGTCTCCTGAAAGAGTTTTTCTCCTCATCGTTCACCAATTGTAAGCTAAAAATAGCGGTAAGCCTGCGGCATAGCTATCTCGATCGCGCCTCAATCTCTCCAAATTTCCAGGCGCGCATCGCTTTTCTTCTTATCCAATAACTCCATATGAATTTTTCTTTTAGCCTAATGCTCAAACCTCTTGACAACGGAAATTCAAGCTTAAGTTATCACCAATGGGGGGCATTGAGATTTAGTAATATAAAAAGTATTATTATTTATACGGAAACAAAATAAGCTTCTATGTCTAATAGTTCCCAAAAACAACGAATTTCCATCACCGTAGATGCTCAATTACTAGAAGAAGTTGACCGACTGACCAAAAATCGTTCGGCTGCGGTAGAAGAAGGATTGCGTCTCTGGCGCAAACAACAAATAGAATCACAACTGCGAAATTTCTATCAAAACCGTTCTCAAATTGATGTTGAGTTTGAAAAAGAGTGGACAGAAGAAACACAGGAACAAGCGATCGCTGCTTGGGATGAATTTCCTTGGAATACGTCTAATTAGGAGATGAGTAATATCGTAGATTTTCCCCGTCAACGACAGGTTTATTTATCCAAAGCGTTAAAACAGTCGGGATATACTAAAAAACGTCCAGTAGTAATAGTATCATTAGATATTCGCAATGAATATAGTTCTACAGTCCTAGTCGTTCCTTTTTCTAGCGATACTTCTCAAGCAGCTAATCCCAGCCGTGTCTCGATCGGCAAAGGTGAAGGAGGGCTAAATGCTGATTCGGTGGCGATGTGTGATGTTCTAACTAATATAGAAAAACGCTATCTCGAACGCGGACCTTATGGCGAAATAACTGCAGAATCATTTACTCGCATTCAACGAGCGATTCAAATCGCGATCGGAATTTTTTAATTTAGAAGCCCAAAAATGAAAAATAAACACTAGCATCTCGATCGCGCCTCGATCTCTCCAAATTTCCAGGCGATTGCTTTTCTTCTTATCCAATAACTCCATATGCGATCGCAGAGTAGCTGAGGCGACCAATAGCTTCATTCGCAAATGGATAAAACTTAATTAAAATACACTTTATTTTAAAAAGATTCTTTTAATTTATCTATTTCGTATCAATCTGTATTAACTTTATGTTAAATTACTAACTTATCTTGTTAGGAATTCTCACTTAATGATATACGGTTATTTAGTTCAATAATGAACGAACGCTCGCATAAAAGTTGATTTTAACTAGAAATTTCTACATGGTGCGATCCCACCTACAACCTTAAAAAAGGGAGGAAACGGCTTCAAAGTCCCCCAATTTACCCTAATGTTGGGGGTCACGGGGGCAGGGGATTTAGGGGGATCGAAACATTGATTTACAAATACTTACTAGAAAATGTATCAGAAAATTTAAAATCATTGTATCAATTATGAAACAGATTGCGCGATCTCGCTTTGCGGGTGCTACCGCATCCTGCTTTTCAGGTGCTGCCGCACCGCTCCTACTGTTTGGTAGTCTGGCTCTGTGTTCTCTAATCGTCCATCAACCGGTCAGAGCACAAATTGCACCGGATGGTACTCTCTCTACTACTGTTAACTCTATTGGTGGGAGCATTTTTATTATCAATGACGGAGATAGAGCAGGAGGTAATCTTTTTCATAGTTTTAGCGAATTTTCTGTTCCTACTAATGGTGGGGCGTTGTTTAATAATGCTCTCGATGTCCAGAATATTATTAATCGCGTAACGGGAGGTTCTGTTTCTGATATTGATGGTTTGATTCGAGCCAATGGCAGTGCCAATCTGTTTCTGCTCAATCCGGCGGGGATTATTTTTGGTCCTAATGCTAGTTTGAATATCGGCGGCTCGTTTTATGGAAGTACGGCTGATAGTCTGGTTTTTCCTGAAGGGGAATTTAGCGCGACGGATACGCAAGCTCCTCCTTTGTTGACAATCAATGCACCAATTGGTTTGAATTTTCGGGATAATCCTCAACCCATTACTAATCAGTCTGTTACATTGGATCCCACTGGTCAATTTTTTGTAGGGCTTGGTGGGGAACAGCCAGGACAAAATTTAGCCCTTATAGGTGGAGATATTAACTTAGATGGTGGATACATCGTTGCACCAGACGGAAAGGTAGAGTTAGGAGGACTGTCGGCAGCAGGAACGGTTGGACTGAATGGGGATGGCAGCTTGAGTTTTCCTGAGGATGTAGCGCGTGCAGATGTATCACTCACCAATGGTGCTTTTGTAGTGGTTTCTGGTATTTCTATATTTGCTAGGTCAGTAGTTTTAACTGATAATGCTATTTTGAAAGCTAGCAATGCTGGGGAAGGAAATGCAGGCAGCATAATGATTCAGGCTATCGATACAGTTTCTTTTGATAATAGTTTTGCCTACAGCAGAGTCGAAGCAGGAGGTGAGGGCAACGCAGGTAACATAGACATTACTACTGGCTCTTTTTCTATAGTCAATAATTCCCCGACTGAGTACTGATACATATGGAAAAGGCAATGCCGGCACTATAAAAGTTGAGGCTGATACTGTCTCGTTGGATAGAAGCTTTATATTTAGCAACGTAGCAAATGAAGCTGTGGGCGATGCAGGCAATATCGACATTACTACAAGTTCTCTTTCTCTAACTAATTTGGCTTTTTTAAGTAGCAGTAACCTTGGTAAGGGCAATGCCGGAACTGTGAAAGTTAAAGCTGATACTATTTCCTTAAATGAAAGCTTTATGGCTAGCTTGGTAACCTCAACAGAGGAGGTTAGTGCAGGTGGCATCGATATTACTACTGGCTCTCTTTCTATAGTCAATAATTCCCGACTGAGTACTGATACATATGGAAAAGGCAATGCCGGCACTATAAAAGTTGAGGCTGATACTGTCTCGTTGGATAGAAGCTTTATATTTAGCAACGTAGCAAATGAAGCTGTGGGCGATGCAGGCAACATCGACATTACTACAAGTTCTCTTTCTCTAACTAATTTGGCTTTTTTAAGTAGCAGTAACCTTGGTAAGGGCAATGCCGGAACTGTGAAAGTTAAAGCTGATACTATATTCCTTAAATGAAAGCTTTATGGCTAGCTTGGTAACCTCAACAGAGGAGGTTAGTGCAGGTGGCATCGATATTACTACTGGCTCTCTTTCTATAGTCAATGGTGCTCAATTTAATACCAATACCTATGGAAAAAGCAACGCAGGCAATATTATCCTTAATGTCGATGGTGCGCTAGATATTACTGGTGGAAAGATTTTTAGTAATGTCGAAGCAGGTGGAGTAGGAGATGCAGGTATAGTTACTATCAATTCTGGTTCTCTGACATTACAAGATGGTGAGATAAGTACTAGTAGTCGTGGACAAGGAAATGCAGGCAATATAGAAATTACTGCTTCTGATAGTGTCTCCGTAGATAATAGTTTTATTACAAGTAATATAGGTGACTTTAACGAAGTTGCTGCTGTAGGCAAAGTAGGTAGTATTTCGCTCACAGCTAAATCAGTCTCTTTTACTAATACGGCTCAACTGCAAGCTGGGTTTTTCTCTAACACCCGAGGAAAGCCAGGACGAATCTCGATTGAAGCAGAGGATTCTATATCCTTTGATGGAACAGACACGGGCATTTTCAGCGACGCATACTTTGGGTCAATAGGAGGTGGCAGCGATATTAAACTTTTGGCAGAGTCAATTTCTTTAACTAATGGTGCTATCTTAAATGCGGACAATTCGGGAGAGGGTAATGGAGGGAATATTATTATCGAAGCTAATAATTTAACCCTTCGTAACGGACGCATCACAGCAGCAACTTTATTTGGTGAAGGTGGCAATATTAACCTGAAAGTTGACGAGCTTCTACAAATGCGCGACAACAGCCTAATCTCTGCTCAAGCATTTGAAGATGCCAATGGTGGCAATATCGACATCAATGCTGGATTTGTCATTGCCTTTCCCAGTCAAACGCCAAACGATGGCAACGATATCATCGCCAGTGCTGAAAGAGGAGATGGAGGAAATATCAATATTAATACCCAACAAATCTTTGGTTTACAAGAACGAAGAGCAACTGAAGGTAACGGTACGAATGACATTGATGCCAGTTCTGAGTTTGGCTTAAGCGGTGAGGTAGTTATTTCCAACCTAGTTGATGACATTAACCAAGGGGTAGTTGAATTACCAGACAATGTCGTCGAACCAGAAACAGTGACGGCTCAAGCTTGTCCTGCTGCGGGAAGGGTAGCTAGAGGAGAGAGTAGCTTTACCATTACCGGACGCGGCGGCTTGCCTGCCTTGGCTACTGACCCCCTCACCAGCGACCTAATTAGCATAGAAGGAGACGATACCGCCCAAAGTTCTCAAAAGTCTCCTAAAGGATTAGTTACCGTAACCGAGCAGCCTAATCCTCCCTCTTCTAAAGACATCATTCCGGCAAGGGGCATGATTGTCAATGAAAAAGGGGAAATTGTGTTAACTGCCTATCCCACCCCCAATACCAGCCAGCGCACTCCTAACAACTTGGCTAGCTGCTCCCGCTCTTAGGTCAAAGAAGACGCAGAGAGAGAAAAAATAGGCTTTTTTCCTCTTACTTATCAAACCGAACTACCCTTATGAGTCTCCCTAGCCAGGGCTATTTAATTCTTATCCTAATTGACCAAGAAATTTATTTCTTGGCTCAAAACTTGAGTCCGTTTAAACGGACTTTCGCTATGAGACAGAGAATCTATTCTCTGGCTATCAAGAATGGAACAGCCTTGCTCCCTAGCTCTCTGCCCCTCTATCCTCCAAGCATGGAGAGAATAAGAGTTAAAGATTGGGAGTCAGTCCAATCTTGGAAGGCAGTTGCTTCAATTCGGGGAACCCACCTAACGCACTGCCTCCGCTTTCTGCCGAAGAGGAACTGGCGTGGATTTAGAGAGCTTCCAAAATTATTCATTGAAGAAATATGAAGTCAATTAGTCACAATGGCTACACAACCAGAACAATGGACAATTAAGTCTAAGAGGCTGTTGGAAAAGGTATGGTCTGTACATGTTAAGCACTCAGCGATCCCTCCTAGCCTCCCTTAGAAAGGGGGGAAATAGGCTCCAAGTCCCCCTTAAAAAGGGGGATTTAGGGGGATCTTTCATGTTTTGCTCCAGGTAATAGGACTTTTAATACATCTTTTAACTCCGGTTTATTTATGCCTACCTACTTAACCCTCGAACAAGTAATTGTCTCTCCAGGTCAGCAGTTATTGTTAAAAGATATTAGTTGGCAACAATTTGAAAGCATTCTAACTGAATTAGGTGAAAGCCGTGCGTCAAGAATTTCCTATAGTAATGGCGTGCTAGAAATCATGGTTCCCCTAGCAGAACATGAAAAAAATAAAGAAATTATTGGTGAACTGGTGAGGATTCTTTTAGATGCACTGCAAATTGACTTTGAACCTTTAGGTTCCACAATATTTAAAAATGAACAAATGACTCAGGCAGTAGAACCCGATGCCTGTTTCTATATTCAGAATCAAACAGCAGTTATCGGTAAATCTAGTCTAGACCTTACTGTAGATCCGCCTCCAGATTTAGCTATAGAAATTGATATTACTTCCCGCACTTATTTAGATAATTATCGTAGTTTAGGCGTACCGGAACTGTGGCGTTACACTCGACAAGGTTTGCAAATTCACTTACTAAAAAATGACCGATATATTGAGTCTAAAAATAGTCCAAACTTTCCTAATATTCCGATTATTGAATTAATCGATCGCTATGTCAAACAAAGTCAAACAGTCGGCAGAAGCCAAACAATAAAAGATTTTAAAAATTGGGTGAGGAAAAATATCTGAAATGCAAAAAATCCTATTAAATTTATTATTTTTAAAACCCTATTGGACATTCACGCCAGTCCTATTATTAAGCTTGGGAATTGGAAATAAAGTCGCAGCCAGTACTGTCGAGGTTGTTCCTCGCAAGGACAATAACCTCTCCGCGTCCCCGCGTCCTCAAAAGCCTCTCCCAGCAACGACTACTAAACTAGCTCAACTTCCCAGTCCCCTTCCCGAAACAATTCCGCCCGTCGAACCCAGACCTTTTCCTCGGCCGGAACCACAGCCCTTACCCCCTCCAGAAGACTTTCTCGAAGAACCAACTCCAACCCCTCCCATTCCCGAAGTACCTCCAGAGCTTCCAGGAACTATTACTGTTAAAGAATTTAATGTAGTTGGCAGTACGGTATTCAGTCCCGAAGAGTTAGAGAAAGTACTGGCAGATTTTACCAACCGACCCCTCACTTTTGCCGAATTACTCCAGGCTGAGGCAGCAATTACCCGCTTATATGTCGAAAACGGCTATATCAATTCTGGTGCCATCATTCCTCCCCAAACTCCCAAAGAAGGCATAGTCACCGTCCAGGTAATCGAAGGCAGTTTAGAAGATATTCAGGTAACGACAAGCGGACGACTCAACCCCAATTACGTCCGCAGCCGCCTTGCCATAGCTAGCGGTCCACCCCTCAATGTCAATCGCTTGCAAGAAGCCCTGCAACTGCTACAATTAGACCCGCTCATAAACAACCTTTCGGCTCAACTATCCGTTGGCTCTAGCCGCGAACAGTGGTTATTAGAAGTAGAGGTAGAGCAAACACCAGCTTTCCGTCCCGGCATCTTTGCTAACAACTATCGTAACCCCAGCATCGGCACCTTTGAAAGGGGTGTAGAGCTAAACCATCTCAACTTGCTCGGTCAGGGAGATGCATTGAATTTTGCCTACAAAAATACAGATGGCAGTAACGAGTTCGATGGTCGCTACACCTTTCCCATCAATCCCTATAATGGAACGGTCGGTTTTCGCTTCCGCACGATCGATAACGAGATTGTCGAGCCTCCCTTCGACGATTTAGACATCGAATCCGACACTAACTACTATGATTTTGTCTTTCGCCAGCCCATTATCCGTACTGCCTCGTCAGATTTCTCCCAAGAACTGGCTTTCGGTCTGACTTTTTCCCGGGCGGAAAACGAGACTTCTTTGTTGGGAGAGCCTTTTCCCATTTCCCAGGGAGCTAACCAAGAGGGCGAAACCCGTCTTTCAGCCTTGCGCTTTTTCCAAGAATGGACGGGGCGCGGTCGCAATGATGTTATTTTGGCGCGATCGCAGTTTAATTTGGGTATCGGTGCTTTTGATGCCACCATTAACAATGAAGAACCGGACAGCCGCTTTTTCGCCTGGCGTGGTCAAGGGCAGTGGTTACATCTCCTGGCTCGAGATACCTTATTTTTACTTCGTTCTGACGTTCAATTGTCCACCACCAGCTTAGTTCCTATGGAACAGTTTGGTTTGGGTGGTTTCTACACCGTTCGGGGTTACCGTCAGGATGCCTTAGTAACAGATAATGGCATTGTGGCTTCTGCAGAAGTGCGATTGCCCATCGCCCGCGTACCAGAAGTGCAGGGAATTTTACAACTCACGCCTTTTATCGATTTTGGTGTTGGCTGGAACACTGATAGAGACGTGCCTTTTGACAAGAATACTTTGGTGGGTGCGGGACTGGGCTTACTGTGGCAGTCAGGCAATAATTTAACGGCTCGTTTTGATTGGGGTATTCCTTTAGTTGATATTGATTCGAGGGATAGGACATGGCAAGAACAAGGTCTTTATTTGTCTTTACAATGGAATTTTTTCTAAGGCAGGTATTTTTGAGAAAGTACCGTCGCGCGATCGCTCTGATCATCTCAGCCTTATTGGGACTGGGAACAGCCTTAACCCTACCCGCGCTCTCTTCCGAGAAAGCGGTTAATCCGGTGCAACTAGAGCAACAGGGAAGAGAGTTCTACGAAGCAGGACAGTTAGGGGCAGCGGCGAAAGCTTGGCAAGAAGCTGCCAATGCCTATGAGGCAGCAGGCGATCGCGAGAGAATGACTGAAAGTCTGCTCAACCGAGCCACCGTCCAACAAGCGTTGGGACTTTATCCCAAATCCTGTCAAACTATACTACAAGCTTATGGAGTTAACGATCTCAACTGCCAGGGATTAATTGCGAAAACCGATCCCCTCGAACGGCAATTAGAGAAGGAAATTTCTCAAGATACACCGATCTCTTCCCTCCAACCCCTTGCCGAAGCACCAGCTTCTCCCAACAAAGCCACTGCTTTACTTCGTTTGGGGGATTTTTTCCGACAGCGCAATGACCTAAAGTTATCTCGGGAAGTCTTGCTGCTGAGCCTAGAGACAGCCGAGCAGTTGAACTCACCTCAAGCAGAAAGTGCAGTCTTGCTCAGTCTGGGCAATACGGCAAGAGCGATCGCCAATCGAGAACAAGCTCAGTTTCCTCCCCCAACCGTTGCCCTCGATGTCGCCCTCAATCAACAGAGTTCCGTAGAAGCAGCTCTAGCACCCTATCAAAAAGCGATCGATTACTACGAACAATCTGCCACTCGCTCCCAATTACCCCAGACCAGGATTCAGGCACAATTAAACTATCTCAGTCTCTTAGTGGATATAGACCAATTTTGGCAGCAAGCGACAGCAGAAGCGATCGAGAGTGCTAGTAAATCGACAATCGACGACCCCATTTTTAGAGCTGAGATCGTTGGCAGCTCCCAGAAGTTGCAGTCGAAACTCGAACGGGACATTAGGCAAAAAACACGAGCTTTAACCGCTCAAATTCAGCCTCAGCTAGACCAATCTTCCCTCAGCCGCGCAGCAGTCTACAACCGGATTAATTTTGCCCAAAATTTGATTCGACTCGAAGGGGCTACTCCTAACGTCGTACAATTGCTAGCCACTGCTGCTAAAGATGCCCGAACCTTAAAAAACTCTCCAGCACAAGCTCAAGCTCTCGGTTTACTCGGGCAAGTATACGAACAAAACGGACAGTTACTAGAAGCTCAAAAACTAACGGAAGAAGCCTTACGCCTCGCACCAGCTTCCGAGAACCCCGAGATTGCCTATCTTTGGGAAAGACAACTCGGACGCATTCTCAATGCCGAAGGAGATACTCAAGGAGCGATCGCTGCTTACGATGTCGCCTTCAACACCATTCAAGCTTTGCGCAGCGATCTGGCTGCTACTACTTCTGTCGAACCCATCTATCGAGAATTCGTTAGTCTGCTGTTACAATCCGATCCCGACCAACAAAATCTCAACAAAGCTCGTAGAGTACTCGAATCTTTGCAAATCGCCGAAATAGACAATTTCTTTCGCGATCCCTGTTCGACAACCGCCAGCGAGCTAGTGCAAATAGATGATGTCGATAGACAAGCAGCGGTTATCTATCCCATTATTTTGTCAGACCGCATTGAGGTCATCTTTGCCTTACCCGGACAAGATTTACGTCATTACCAAACTCGAATAGACAAGCGAGAAGTAGAAGATGCTATAGAGCAATTACGCAGTCAAGCTCTATCCGATCCCCAATTTCCCGAACGGCTGCGAGGAGCTAGAGGCAACCCGCAACAGCAGCAGTCTCTGCAAAAAGATTTGCAGCAAACTTTAGACCAAGATATTTTGCCTCTCGCCAACCAAATGTATAACTGGTTACTAGCCCCAGTAGAAGCGGATTTAGCCAAGAGTGGGGTCAAAACCTTAGTTTTTGTCCTCGATGGTGTTCTCAGAAATATTCCCATGGCACTTCTCTACGACGGTCAAGAGTATTTAATTGAAAAAGACTATAATGTAGCTCTAAGTCTAGGTCTGCAACTGACTGCTCCTCAACCTCTGACCCGACAATCAATCAAAGTCTTAGCAGCTGGCGTGACCCGAGAATTGCCACAATTAGGCTTGCCTCCCATTCCCAAAGTAGAACAGGAATTAAAGCTCATCAAACAAATCTTTGCAGATTCTGAAGTTCTGCTCGATGAAGAATTTACTAAACTCAAACTTCAAGAGGTCCTAGAAGAATCTACCTTTCCAGTGGTTCACTTAGCAACTCATGGTCGATTTAGTTCTACTCCCGAACGGACATTTATTGTCAGTGGAGATAAGCCAGGCAATGATTTAATTAATGTCAAAGATTTGGAGAACTTACTTAGAGCTGGCAGTCCAGATCGTTCTATCCCTATTGAATTACTCGTTCTCAGTGCCTGCAATACAGCCGAGGGCGACAACCAGGCTATTTTAGGTCTTGCTGGGGTAGCGGTAAGAGCTGGTGCGCGCAGTACTCTCGCAACTTTGTGGGGTGCTAATGACGAAGCTACTGCCGAATTGATGGGTTATTTCTATCGCAACTTAGCTACCACAACCCAAGCAAACAAAGCTAAAGCACTTCGCGACGCACAACTGGCTCTTTTAAAAGCTCCCGGCTCTCAATACAAACATCCTTATTACTGGTCGCCTTTCGTCCTCGTGGGTAACTGGCTGTAATCATTATTACAAGACTCCTATATTTAAATATTTAAACCAAATGCGATCGCCTCTTAAGTAAAGAGCGATCGCACTTCTGATACTAATTCTCCGCGTCCCCGCGTCACCGTGTCTCCGTGTCCATTTCTCCCCGTGTCTTTTTCTCTTCAAGTTTTGAAAAACCGTGTCATCATCCTTGTTGTTCCTCTTTGCGAAATGTGGTAGAGCCTGTGGGGAAATACTCTGTGTCGGTTTCCAGAAAATAAATTTCTAGCAATGTTCCAATTTGAGTTTTTCCACTTTCATGCCGACGGCTCGGTACCACAATTTCTAAAACTCCATCTAAATAGTTCACCCGGTAATAAGAACTATCTCCTAATTCAGCCAACAACACTTCGTACTGCGACCACGTAACCTTAGAAATGATTCGTTGTTCTTCGGGATCGTCAATCTGTAAGCGTTTGGACAAGTCATCGAGCAGTAGCATATCCCATCACTTTTTTCCACGTGACCTTATTGTAGAAGCCCTATATCAATTCATTAATGAACTACAAGATTCCCTAGCGAAAAAACGTGCAACCATTGACTTAGACTACTTAATTCGACATCGAAAGACAGAAAAAGAGAAATAAAGGTTTTTTAAAGATTTTTTGCTCGAAAAAAACATCCATTCCCATGTTATAAATGTAAAGGTTTTTTAAGTTTTCTCATCCAGAAACTCAGATATATTTTTGCTTCTGACTGAGAAACCCAAACAATATTCTCACAAGCGCGCGGCAAATTTCCCTGCAAGGTGCTTTAGTGAACTTTGCAGGCATTTTGTTGCGGGCTCGTGTAACCAAGTTACTTATCTGTGATGGAGATTTAACCTTATTCATGACTGCAACGACGGACAAGCTCATAAATGTATCGATTCCCTTAGCAAGTACCGAGGTTCGACTCAAAGATGTTATCAAAACCCTCCCAAAAGAGTGCTTTCAAAAGGATCGCCGCAAGGCTTGGTTATCGGTTATCATCAGCGTTTTAGCTGTAGCTTTAGGATACGTGGGAATTGCTAACTTACCTTGGTTTCTTTTACCCTTCGCTTGGATTTTTACAGGAACGGCACTAACGGGTTGGTTTGTCATCGCCCATGATTGTGGACATCGATCTTTTGCAAAACGCCGTTGGGTCAATGATTGGGTGGGTCATATTTTGATGCTGCCGCTGATTTACCCATTTCATAGCTGGCGTATCCTTCACGATCATCACCATCTCCACACCAACAAGCTAGAGGTAGATAATGCCTGGCATCCCTGGAAACCAGAAGTTTATAACGAGGCAAGTCCTTTGATGCAAGGAATTTACCGAGCTTTGCGAGGACGTTTTTGGTGGCTTGCTTCAATTGCACACTGGGCAACTCTCCATTTCGATCCTTCTAATGTTTCTAAACGCGATCGCCCTAAAGTTAAATTCTCGATTGCAGCGGTTGCGATCTTTTCAGTTATTTTCTTCCCAACACTTTCGATCGCGACTGGTATTTGGGGCTTTGTCAAGTTTTGGTTGCTACCTTGGTTAGTTTATCACTTCTGGATGAGTACTTTTACCTTAATGCATCACACGGATCTTAACGTCCAGTTTCATCCTATTGAAACCTGGAACGCCTTAGAAGCACAATTAGCTGGCACCATTCACTGCACCTATCCTCGTTGGGTAGAAGTTCTATGCCACGACATCAATGTACACGTGCCTCATCATCTTTCTGTGGCAATTCCTTCCTACAATTTGCGATTGGCTCACGCTAGCTTAAGACAAAATTGGGGTAGCTACTTGCAAGAAAGTCGGTTTTCTTGGGCATTGATGAAGAAAATTGTAGATCGATGCCATCTCTATCATCCTCAAAAGGCTTACCAGTCTTTTAAGGAAATTAAGGATTAATTGTGTTAGAGATACGAAGATAGAAAACGCACGAGCGAATGTGTCAAAAAGCTATTAGCTCTTAGTGTATATACAAGCTAAAAGCTAATAGCTATAAATTGCGATCGTAATTGTCTTTTAGGCAACTAAAAGTTGAAAAGAAGGCGATCGCTTTTAATACGGTTAATCGAATTTAGAAAAGGTTCTGGAATTTTAATTCCGATATTAATTCGACATTACGGTGCAATTCAAAAATTGTTACAACCCTGACTTTAACTAGGTTATTAGTAGAATTTATCAAGCATGATCAGAATTAGCCTAATAAAATGTATTTAAATATTTAATAGATGCCTGTGGTTCTACCTAAGTGTGGTACAACAAAAACGAGGAATTTGTTACTATGCGTTAATCCTATGCAAGTTAAAGATCTCACTGTCGAAGAACTTAAACTCTTAATCCAGGAAACAGTGGCTGAAACTATTCAATCTCTACTAATCGATCCCGATGAAGGTAAAACAATCAAGCCAGAAGTGAAACAGCAACTACGTGAGTCTCTACAACTCACTCAAGCTGAAAAAGGTGGAATTTCGGCTGAGGAAGTAGCGAAAAAACTTGGATTGAATTGGTAATGAGCTATTGGGTTGAATTTACACCTGAAGCAATTGCTAATTTAGAAGCACTCACTTCCACTATCCAGGAACGCATTCTGCGTAAAATTCGTTGGTTATCTGAAAATTTTGACAATTTAAGTCTTTAAGTGCCGATTTGAGTGGTCTTTTCAAACTCCGAGTAGGGGACTATCGAGTTATCTACTCTTTTGATATTCAAACACGGCGTATCACGATTCATAAGATTGGACATCGTCGAGACATCTACAATTAGTAAATTTATACCGATGATCGGATTGCTACTAATGATTAGTCGAATCGCAACTGTCTTTCACTAAAGACTAACCTAATTTTTCAAACAAGGTTGCCAAAATTGTATTAGAAAACAAAAACCCTTCTGGAGTAGTTAATCTTAATCTTTCTGCCGAAGTAATGCAGCAATTATTAGATTCAAATTTTATTGTTTGTCTATCTCGTCCTAATATTTCCACCCAACCTTGACGGTAATAAGGTTGCAGACAAATCCATATTTGCTCGACAACTCCTGCACCAAACTGCTGGCGAATCTGTTCTAAACTAACCCCTTCTGCCAAACGCAAGCCTAACATTAGGGATTCTAATAAAAAATCTGTTGCCGATACTTCTGGTTCTTTTATTACCCCGCCTTCTTCGATCCAAGTATAATACTCCCTTCTAGTACGGGGACGAGTAAACCGCTTGCCGTTAACATAACTCGTCGCACCCATACCAAAACCATAGTAAGGCTTGTTTTCCCAATAAACTCGGTTGTGGCGACATTGATATCCGGAGCGAGCATAGTTAGATACTTCATAATGCTCGTAACCTGCACCAGTGAGCATCTTGTGAGCTAGTCCATACATTTCGGCAGTATCTTCATCCGTAGGCAAAGGTTTTTTTCCTGGTTGATATTGTTTCCCAAAAGCGGTAACTGGTTCGAGTACCAAGTCGTAGCAAGAAATCTGATGGGGAGCAATAGCGATCGCTTGTTCTAGAGAAGATTCCCATTGTTCTATAGTTTGATTGGGTAAACCAGAAATTAAGTCCAAACTGAAGTTGGTTACCCCTACTCGATAGATTAATTCGATTGCGGCAAAAATATCTTTTCTAGAGTGCGATCGCCCGCAAATTTGTAACAATTCATCTTGAAATGCTTGTATGCCTAAACTAACTCGATTAATACCTACACCGACGTATCCTTGTAGTTGTTCTCGATTAAAAGTCCCCGGATCCATTTCCATCGATATTTCTGCCTCTGGTGCAATGCCGAAGTGGTTTTCTATCGTCTTCAAAATGCGTTCTAATAAAGGCAATGGAAGCAAAGAAGGCGTTCCTCCACCAAAGAAAATTGTCGTCAATGACTGTCTGGATGCTGACGTTATTTCGATCTCTCGACACAAAGCTTCAACATAATCTACTACTAGAGGGGAAATGTTAGTAGGAGCGCGCTCTCCCAACACGGTAATCGGAAAATCACAGTAGTAGCAACGACGGCGACAAAAAGGGATGTGGAGATAAGCAGCAACGGGAACGATCTGTTGCGAAAAATTGGCTAGTTTAGCTGGGAAAAAAATCACTTTTGTAAACAGTCTATTTGTGAGAGTTAATGTATGGTTATATACGAATTAATATTTGTTAATTTAGCTTATCTTAAAGAAATCATTGACTAAATAATTTAATTTAAAATTCCCCTTGTCAATAAGCTCGATAAAGTCAAATTCCTCCTAAGAGAGCAAGCTAAGAGCTTATTTTTGCTTTTAAAACTTCGTAGTATTGTTGCTTAATTTATTACTACATAGCTCCTAAAAGCGAAAAAATAACTGATGCGACTGCTCAAAGTATCAAAGATATAATGTTAAGGACTAGAGAGTAACCTTCTATGTGTCACCTAAATTGATTACATTAAATATAGATAGATCCGTCTCGCTCAACTAAAACAATGGTTGATGTCATTATTATAATCATCTGTGTCATTGCCGCAGTAAGCATTGGCTTTGATGTTATTCAATTACTGCCTAGCGATATTTTAGAGCAAGTATCTAATTTTGGAGCTCTGCGCTTTACTATTGCTGGATTTGCTGCAATTATTGGTGTTGGCATAGGAGTAGCAGTACAAACTACCTATCGTCGTTTGGAAATCCAAATACGCCAAACACCGATTGAAATCATGCTTACTAGAGCAGTCGGTTTAGTCATCGGTTTATTGGTGGCTAACCTAATGCTTGCTCCCATTTTTCTTTTACCGATTCCAAAAGAGCTTGGCTATATTAAACCGATGCTTGCCATTTTGGGTTGCGTTATGTTTTCTTTTTTAGGTATTAGCCTTGCCGATACCCACGGACGAACATTCTTGAGATTAATCAATCCTAACAGTATCGAAACAATGTTGGTAGCAGAAGGCACTCTACAACCAACAAAGACCAAAATTATAGATACTAGCTCTATTATTGATGGTCGGATCGAGGAATTACTCAAGACAGGTTTTCTTGAAGGACAAATTCTCATACCCAAATTTGTTCTCCAAGAGTTACAACAACTAGCTGATGCTAGTAACGATCAAAAGCGCATGCGCGGACGCAGGGGTTTAGATATTCTCAATCGCATGCAGGAAGATTTCCCCGAGAGAATTATCATTCATCAGGCTGATTATGAAGAGATTGATACAGTCGATGCCAAGTTAATTCGTCTGACTCAAGAGATTAACGGTATTCTAATTACCAACGATTACAACCTGAGTAAAGTTGCAAACTTACAAAAGGTGCTAATCCTTAATATCAACGATCTTGCTCATGCAATACGTCCTATTTATTTGCCTGGGGATAGTTTAGAGTTAAAGATTCTCAAGGAAGGAAAAGAACCATCACAAGGAATCGGCTATTTACAAGACGGTACGATGGTAGTAGTTGAAGCAGGAAATAATTATGTTGGTGGAGAAATTCAGGTAGTGGTTACTTCTGCTTTGCAGACTGCCGCCGGCAGAATGATTTTTGCTAAGCCTAAATCTGAAACATACTCTAATTTAGTTAAATAGCGATCGCTTTGAGAACTTACCCATTAAGTTTTTGGTTAAGATTGGGACAAGGTTAAAGACGTTTTATCCCTTTTTTCCTTTTCCCTTTATTCCTTCTCTCTGTTTGGGTGTGGTCAAATCTTATTGTTTGACTATGCCCTAAAATCACTACTGACTTCTCAATTGTGTCAATCCATCAAAGAACATAAGAATCTTCTAAGATAGAAAAAATTTCAATTAAATTTGATGCAAGTTACCGCTACTCCAAACACAACACAAATCTTAGCTGGCTTTCACGCTCTTTCAGACCCCATCAGGCTTCAAGTTCTAGAACTATTACGCACTCAAGAGTTATGCGTCTGCGAGCTGTGCGACAAATTAGATGTGATTCAATCAAAGCTTTCTTTTCATCTCAAAACTCTTAAAGAAGCAAATCTGGTTTGCTCTCGTCAAGAAGGACGCTGGATTTACTACAGTCTCAATTTGGCTCAGTTAGTTGTCCTCGAACAATATTTATCTCAATACCGCCGTTTCAGCTCTGTTTTACCAGCTAGATCCTGTCAGGATCTAAGTTAAGCCAAAGCTCAAAAAGTACTTTTTTTGACTTGATGTAACAAAATTAATTGATACATCAAAATATTTTGATGTATAATAATCCAAGCGATCGCCTCATGCTCATTTCCAGTATGTAGGCGAAAACCATCCCGTAGGCTATGGCTAATAATAAGCAAGTTAACTCATGCTAACGACACTGCCCGTTTAGACTTTGTCAAATTCGCAAAATTTTTTATAGAATCAATCAATTTTTTTTGAAATAATAGACTACATACTCCTATATTATACTCCCAAAAATTTGAGGAGGGAGAACTATGAATACCAAGACGAAAAAACCTTTAAATGTAACCAAATTAATAGTTTCGAGTTTAGGAGCTGCTTTCTTAGCTTCCTGTAATCCTACTACTTCTCAAGAAGTCCAACCAATTAAAATTGATGGGTCTAGTACTGTCTATCCAATCACCAAGGCAGTAGCAGGAGCTTATAAAGCCAATAAACAAGATCCCGTAGATATTACCGTTGATTTTTCAGGTACGGGCGGCGGCTTTCAAAAGTTTTGTGCTGGACAAACGGACATTCAAAATGCGTCCCGTCCCATTCAAACAAAAGAGATGGAAGCCTGCAGAGAAGCAAGAGTAGCCTATATCGAACTACCCGTAGCCTTTGATGCGCTGGCAGTGGTGGTGAATCCAGCAAATAACTGGATTAATACAATTACCACTGAAGAATTGAAAAAGATTTGGGAACCGGCCGCTGAAGGAAAAATTACCCGCTGGAATCAGGTAAGACCTAATTTCCCAGACAAACCTCTCAATCTTTTCGGTCCCGGTGCTGATTCGGGAACCTTTGACTATTTCACCGAAGCCATTGTCGGGGAAGCAGGTGCCAGTCGCAAGGATTATGTTGCCAGCGAAGACGACAACATCTTAGTTGAAGGAGTCAGTCAAGACCCCAATGCTCTCGGTTACTTCGGTTTAGCTTATTACCAATTGCGTCCCAAAGAAATGAAAGCCCTGGCAATCGACAGCGGTGAAGGACCGGTTCTACCTTCAAAAGAAACGGTAGCAGGGGCTATTTATCAACCACTCGCCCGACCTCTGTTTATTTATATCAACTCTGCTTCGGCTCAGAAAAACCCTGCTTTAAGAGATTTTATTGACTTTTATCTCGATCGAGCACCAGAAATTGTCAATGACGTAGGATATGTTCCTTTACCAGAAGAAGCCTATCACATCGCTGGCGTTACTTTTCATAAAGGAGAGGTAGGAACGGTATTTGAGGGTAGATCTCAATTTGATTTAACTATTCCCGAACTGTTGCGAAAACAAGCGAAGTTTTAGTTTATTGCTTTTAATTCAAGATAAGTAGCTCCATGAGTACCAGAAATTCTCAAATTAATCCTAGAACCGTCAAGGCTGGCAGTCAACTTAGTTTTTTTGAAAAATACCTTACTCTTTGGGTATTTCTGTGTATTCTGGCAGGAATTGCCCTGGGCAGACTGTTTCCAGGAGTGGCACAAACTCTAGATGCCATGAGCATCTATAACGTTTCCATTCCCATTGCAGTCTGTCTCTTTTTCATGATGTATCCCATCATGGTCAAGATCGACTTTTCGCAAGCAGTAAAGGCTGCTCGAACGCCCAAGCCCGTTATCTTGACTTTGGTGGTGAACTGGCTGATTAAACCGTTTACCATGGTCGCTTTTGCCCAGTTTTTCTTGGGATGGTTGTTTTTTCCTCTATTGAGCGGAACGGAAATCGTTCGCGGACAAGAAATTACCCTGGCTAATTCTTACATAGCCGGGGCAATTTTATTAGGCATTGCTCCCTGTACGGCAATGGTACTGATGTGGGGCTACCTTTCTTACAGCAATCAAGGACATACCTTGGTAATGGTAGCGGTTAACTCTCTGACAATGCTGTTTCTCTATGCCCCATTAGGAAAATGGTTATTATCTGCCAGCGATCTAACCGTACCCTGGCAAACCATAGTGCTGTCGGTGTTGATCTATGTAGGCTTGCCTCTAGCAGCAGGGATGTATAGCCGTTATTGGATTTTTAAACATAAGGGAAGACAGTGGTTCGAGTGCAATTTTCTCAAATATCTCTCGCCAGTAGCCATCTCTGCTTTACTCATTACTCTAGTATTGCTATTTGCCTTTAAGGGAGAGTTAATTGTCAACAATCCCCTGCACATTTTACTGATTGCCGTGCCGTTGTTTATCCAAACCAACTTTATTTTCCTAATTACTTACGTAGCAGCACAGAAACTCAACCTAACTTACGAAGATGCAGCACCAGCAGCGTTGATTGGAGCGAGCAATCACTTTGAAGTAGCGATCGCCACAGCAGTAATGTTGTTTGGCTTAGATTCTGGTGCAGCTTTGGCAACGGTAGTAGGAGTTTTAATCGAAGTACCGGTGATGTTGATGCTGGTGAGATTTTGCCAGCGTACTGCTTTCTGGTTTCCCCGAGAACCGGAGAAAGCATCTTTGCTCGACCCTCGTTGTGTGAGTCCTTATCGGTAAGTCATCCGTCACCAGTACGGGCGGTTTGCAAACCGCCCGTACAGAAGTCAATGGATAATTCTCAATTATCAATTTGTTTTGAACGAGCGAATTTTTTTTGTGTAATTAATTCTGCCTATGTACTTAAGCGTATCTAACAGAAAAAATTGACTGGATACCTTTAAGTCTTGGTGCAATTCGACCGACTCAAGGAAAAACCCTGGCACTGATGCAGGTTAGTGGCGGCTCTCAATCTTTTAATGCCGTCAATACTATGCGAATTTTGGGACGCTGGATGCGGATGTTTACGATTCCCAATCAGTCTTCTGTAGCAAAAGCTTACCAGGAATTTGAAGAAGATGGGAGGATGAAAGATTCTTCTTATCGCGAGAGGTTCGCTCCTTTTAGTCGCGATCGCGTGGTAGATGTGATGGAAGAGCTTTATAAATTTACACTGCTATTGCAAGATAAAGCAGATTACTTGAGCGTTCGCTATAGCGAACGAAAAGAAAAAAGCGATCGAGTAATAATTCAGGTTGCTCAAAATGCTCTTGAGGTAAATTCAACCAAATCCAAATCTTCAACTTGAAAAGGCAATAATTACTAAATCCGATCGAAATAGCAATGAAAAAAATAATGTTTGTCTGCAAAAAAAATTCCTGTCGCTCGCAAATGGCAGAAGGTTTTGCTAAAAAACTGGGAGAGGGAAAAGTCGAAGTTACTAGCTCTGGTTTAGATGAAGTCAAAGAAAGAGTCGCCAAGTTAGTTGACAAACTCAGCTAGTAGTTGACCACAATAATGACAGGGAGACGCGGAGAAAATACATTCTGACTTCTGAGTCCTGACTCCTGTCTTCTTTCTTAGATTTTTAATAGCATAAGAAAAGTTGTAGATGTCGGAGCAAATAACCTATCCAGATTATGTTTGGTGGGTCAAACCAGGACAACTGGCAGGAATGTCTCGCCCTCCTCTAGAAGATTTACCCAGACTCTATCAAGCCGGAATGCGCGGTTTAGTCTCGGTGATGGACGAACCTTCAGGTATTCAAGAGTACGAACAATCTGGTTTTCAAGCCCTCTGGTTGCCTATTACGGGCGGAAAGCCACCCGCAGTAGAACAGGTCAAGACATTTGTTCAATTCGCAGACTCGCTACTGAAACAAAACCAGCCAGTAGCGGTTCACTGTACGAGTGGCAATCGCAGAACGGGAACCCTCTTAGCTGCCTACCTCATTGCTAGCGGCGAGATGCCAGAAAAAGCGATCGCCCATATTCAACAGGTAAGACCTACAGCTGAACTGCGAGAAGCTCAGAAACAATTTTTGTCAGAACTGCCAAGTTTACTCAGAGCAAATTCGAGCTAGATGCCAATGCCCAAAGCTATCTATCATGACTCAAATATCGATCGTTGGCGGAAGCGATGCGGGAATTAGTGCCGCCCTCAGAGCGAAAGAATTGGATGCTACGGTAATGTAACCGTGATGTTGTCCGATGCTTTTCCTAATTACAGCATCTGCGGTCTACCTTTTTTTCTCAGTGGTGAAGTCCCTGACTGGCGACAGCTTGCCCATCGAACCAAAGATGAGCTAACGCAACAAGGAATCAAACTGCTCCTTAACCATACCGCGACCAATATTAATCCTGCTGAAAAAGTAGTCGCCATAGTTGATGCCCAAGAACAAGAAAAACAAATTTATTATGACAAACTGATTGTCGCTACGGGTGCAACTCCGAGACAACCTAACATTGAAGGATTGGAACTCCCCGGCGTTTATTTGCTACGCTGGATGAACGATAGCTTTGCCATACATCAGCATTTGACTCAGCACAATCCCAAATCAGCTATACCTGATATTTATGCTGCTGGAGACTGCGTGGAAACCTGGCATCGCTTGCTCGACAAACCAGTTTATTTACCTTTGGGAACTACCGCTCACAAGCAAGGAAGAATAGCTGGAGAAAATGCAGTTGGCGGCAAAGCAGAGTTTGCTGGTTCTTTGGGTACACAGGTGGTAAAAATCTTCGATCTAGCGATCGCCCGTACGGGACTGCGAGAACAAGAAGCCGAAAAAGAAGGGTTGAGTCCCGTTACCGTAGAAACAGAGACTTGGAGCCACAAAGCTTATTATCCAGGCGCACACAAGCTAGTTATTCGCGTTACCGGGGATGCTCGCACTGGTCGTCTCTTGGGAGCGCAAATTGCCGGACATTACCAAGCCGAAATAGCCAAACGCATTGATATTTTTGCTACTGCTATCTTTCACAGCATGAAAGTAAAAGAGTTAGAGCGTCTTGACCTTAGCTACACACCTCCTCTAAGCAGTCCCTGAGATCCCGTGCAAATGAGTGCTCAAGCTTGGTGCCGACGAAGTCAACTCTCAAAAATTTAATAATTTACCTCAAAACACTTTTTTCAATTATCTTTGTTAACAGCAAAAATCCCAGCCACTTATTCTGACTGAAGCAATCTGATATCTCGAAGCGGAAAAGTAACAGGACAAGTTGATAAACTATAACTGTTGAAAATTCTGTAAGATTAGATACTGATGCCGAGCCAAATTGTCAAAAAGAGTTGGGATTTAGTACCTGAGATCGAGAACCGTTTAGAAGCAGGAGAGGTACTAATCCTACATACTGATACGGTTTATGCTTTAGTCGCTAATGGCGATCGCCAAGATGCTGTTATTAAACTCGGACAAATTAAACCCTCTTCTCCTCAACCCCTAGCTGTATTTACCCGCAGAGAGAAAGCAGATGAAGTAGTGGTAGTTAATGAAGCAGCAGCACAGATGATGAGGCATTTTCCCTACCCCGTGACCATGATTCTATCTGCTAAACCCAGATTATCTGAGGCGGTTACCAATGGGTTTAAAAATGTCTTTGTCGTTTGTCCGGATCGATTTATCTACGATTTAGTGCAAGAATTACCGTTTCCTTTAGTTGGAACTGCGGCTTCTTTTGCCGATACTAAAGTGACTGATGCGGATTTAGCCAAACGCTTTTTTGATGGCAAAGTTTCTTTAATTGTTGATGGTGGTAAAAGTAAACATGGTAGAAGTGGCACTTTGATTGATTTTACGGTAGAAGTTCCCACTATTATGACTTTTGGCACGGTTTCAGTAGACGATCTAAGACCTTTATTGCCTCAAATTGTCTTACCTTCTCATCTTATGAAATAAAACTATAGCAATTCTCGGATTGCATGAGGTACACATCGGGCTTACAAGGGTCTGAGCCAAGCTCAGACCACAGCCCTCCGAATGGTCATTCCCCCGTACAAAGTAGGAAAGTAGCATGCTACGTCCCTACAAAGTTCAAAAAAAAGAATAGTTCTTAATGAACAAACACGCAACTATTTTTTAAACTCTGTACCCATTCTCTTTCCATTGAAAGCTATGCGCTGTTAGCCCCTAATAATTGAGAATTGATAGTTAATTCTCAATTATTAATTAGCTAAAAGCCAATAGCTTTTCGATCAACTCAAAACACTTCCTCCAATCATTCCTATCAACAGCACGAATCCCAGCCACACATTTTGACTAAAAATTTGACCATAAACAGATTGGGAAAATTCTGGCTGACGCAATCTGAGATACTGCCAGCTCCAGCCAGTCAGGGCTATACCCCAGGTAAACCAAAAAACTGGTTGTAACCCCAGATAAATGCCCAGATAGGCTAGTAAAAAAGCAGTAGCAGCAAAAAAGATCCCAACAGCTTCAGCAGCGCGATCGCCAAAAAAGATAGCACTAGAATTAACACCTAGACGGACGTCATCTTCGCGATCGCTCATCGCGTAAACAGTATCGAATCCTAGTGTCCAACAAACAGTAGCCCCCCAAAGTAGCCAAGTTGAGGTTTCTAAATTCCCCGTTACCGCAGTCCAACTAATTAAAACACCAAAACCCCAAGCTAGGGAAAGAACTAATTGAGGAACGGGAAAAACTCGCTTTGCCAAAGGATAGCAGACAATTACGGGAACTGCAGCGACGCAAAGCCAAAAACTGAGACGGTTTAGATAGAAAGCGAGAACAGCAGCACAAATAAGGGCAGTGAGAAAAACAACTATTCCTACTCGTACTGACAGAACGCGGGCAGCAAGAGGACGAGTTTTCGTTCTTTCTACTTGGGGGTCGATATCTTTATCCCAAAGATCGTTGATGACACAGCCAGCAGCACTGGTAGCCAAACTACCCAAAACAATAATCCCTACCAGAGGCAGGGGAGGAGTACCATCTGCTGCCAAAAAGATAGCCCACAAAGCGGGAATCATTAAAATCAATCTTCCGGCTGGTTTATCCCAACGCAATAAACGGATAATATTTAGCCAAATTGGTTCTAGCGTTTGTTGATACTGAGTCATACAATTGTTAACTATTAAATGTGAGGTTGAGCATGCTTGAACTTAGTCAATTAGAGAGTTGGTAAGTAAAAATTTTTGATTATTTTGATTGTTGTCAGTCGAATTTTAAAAGTTACATCGACAAATAAAATAAATATATGAACAAGTATGAAACTTTGATATTTTCCCATCAAAAAGATCCTGTGAGATTATATCTTTAATTTTTGGGAGCGGCTCAGATAAGGATAATTGCTAGAGCTACATTCATGGTTAATTCTATCTACAAAATTGCTACTGAAGCTAACTCTGCTAGAACTACTAGGCAAGAAAAACAAATAATTGCTGCAATTGATATCGGGACTAACTCAATTCATATGGTGGTAGTAGAGATCGAACCATCTCTGCCAGCCTTTAGCATTATTGCAAAAGAAAAAGATACGGTTAGGTTAGGCGATCGCGATCCCGATAATGGCAATTTAACTCCAGAAGCGATCGAAAGATCCCTAGCTGCTTTGAGACGGTGTAAAGATTTAGCTCTTAGTCTTAACGCCACACAAATTATTGCCGTGGCTACCAGTGCCACCAGAGAAGCCCCGAACGGACAACAATTTTTACAACGGATTGAGTCAGAATTAGGGATAGTAGTAAATCTTATTTCCGGACAAGAAGAAGCGCGACGGATCTATCTTGGCGTGCTATCAGGAATGGATTTTGGCGAGCGACCCCACATTATTATCGATATCGGTGGCGGTTCGACCGAATTAGTCTTGGCAGATATTCACGAACCCCGCTTTTTAAGCAGTACCAAAGTAGGAGCAGTACGTCTGACGAGTAAATTCGTGACCACCGACCCCATTAGCGAAACAGAATTTAATTATTTGCGGGCGTATGTACGGGGAATGTTGGAACGTCCCGTCGATGAAATTTGGAAAAATCTGCAACTCAATGAAGTACCTCGTCTGGTAGGCACATCGGGTACGATTGAAACACTAGCCATCGTTCACGCCATAGATAAACAAGGAACGGCTCCGAATCCCCTCCATGGCTATCAAATAAATCGTCAAGACTTGCAGAAAATAATCAAGCGGTTAGCAACTATGACCTTCAAAGAAAGGTCTGCGGTACCCGGTATATCTGACAAGCGAGCAGAAATAATTATTCCTGGGGCAATTATTTTACTCGAAGTCATGATAATGCTCAACCTAGATTCTCTTATCGTGTGCGAAAGAGCATTAAGAGAGGGAATGATCGTTGATTGGATGTTAACCCATGGTTTGATTAGCGATCGCCTACGCTATCAAAATGAAGTGAGAAAGCGTAATGTTTTCAAAATTGCTCGTAAATATCAAGTTAATTTGGATTACAGTCAGCGCGTAGCCGATTTTGCCCTCACTTTGTTTGACCAAACTCAAGGAGATCTCCATCAGTGGGGTAGTAGCGAAAGAGAGTTACTCTGGGCGGCAGCAATTTTGCATAACTGTGGTTTGTATATCAGTCATTCAGCCCATCACAAGCATTCTTATTATTTAATTCGGAACGCAGAAATGCTGGGCTTTACCGAATTAGAATTAGAATTAATTGCTAATATTGCTCGCTATCACCGCAAAAGCAAACCCAAGAAGAAGCACGAACCTTATCAAAAACTACCCCACAAAGAATATCAGTTAATGGTCAGACAATTAGCTGCCATCTTGCGTCTGGCAGTAGCTTTAGATCGGCGACAAAAAGGAGCGATCGCTCAAATTCAGAGTAAATATGATAAAAATAAACAGCAGTTATCTCTTTATCTATTTCCCTCCGAGCTAGGAGATGATTGTGCCCTAGAATTGTGGAATCTAAATTATAAAAAAAGTGTATTTGAAGAAGAATACAATTTAAAGTTAGTAGCTAATCTTCAATGAATAGGGAATAGGGAATAGGGAACAGGGAACGGGGAACAGTTAATAATGGATAATTAATAATTGAGAATGGATAATTATTAATTATTCATTAACTCCTGTAGGGGCGGTTTGCAAACCGCCCCTACTGGTGACTGGTGACTGTTAACTGATAAGATGGGCAATGCCTATGTGGGTCTAGGAGCGTGGGATTATGGCATTAGTAGTCCAAAAATATGGCGGTACTTCTGTCGGTTCTGTAGAAAGAATTAAAGCAGTTGCTCGACGGGTAAGTAAAACGGTTGAGAGCGGCAACAGTTTAGTAGTGGTTGTCTCTGCAATGGGCAAAACCACTGATACTTTGGTCGGTTTAGCTAAGGAAATTTCTTCTAATCCTTGCCGTCGCGAGATGGATATGTTGCTGTCTACAGGAGAACAAGTCACGATCGCTCTTTTGAGTATGGCATTGAAGGAGTTGGGACAACCAGCTATTTCTCTTACTGGGGCGCAAGTAGGCATTGTCACCGAAGCAGAACACAGCCGCGCTAGAATTTTGCAGATTCAGACCGAAAGAATTCAAAAGCATTTAAACAAAGGAGAAGTCGTTGTCGTTGCAGGATTTCAGGGCATCAGCAATAAAAAAGATTTAGAAATTACGACCTTGGGTAGAGGTGGTTCCGATACTTCTGCCGTCGCTTTAGCTGCTTCTCTTAAGGCTAGTCGCTGCGAAATTTATACCGATGTGCCCGGGATCTTGACTACTGATCCTCGACTCGTACCCGAAGCTCAACTAATGGATGAAATTACAGCTGATGAGATGCTGGAGTTAGCCAGTTTGGGCGCAAAGGTACTTCATCCCCGTGCAGTGGAAATTGCCCGCAATTATGGCGTTTCTTTAGTGGTACTGTCTAGCTGGAGCGATGCCCCAGGAACGAGAGTAGTTAGCCCCATGCCAAAACCCCGTCCTATGGAAGGATTGGAGATTACCAAAGCAGTAGATGGGGTACAACTAGACACAGATCAAGCCAAAGTTGCTCTATTGCGCGTACCCGATCGTCCGGGGATCGCTGCTCGTTTATTCGGGGAAATTTCCCGTCAAAAAGTAGATGTAGACTTGATCATCCAGTCCATTCACGAAGGAAATACTAACGATATTGCCTTCACCGTTGTTGAAGGCGTACTACAACGAGCAGAAGCCGTAGCAGAAGCCATAGCCCCAGCTTTACGCACTCAACCCAGCGCATCCGATGAAGCAGAAGTAATCGTGGCTCGGCGTATCGCTAAAGTTGCTATTTCTGGCGCGGGTATGATCGGTCGTCCGGGCATTGCAGCGAAGATGTTTAAAACTCTTTCCGACGCAGGAATTAATATAGAGATGATTTCCACTTCGGAAGTAAAGGTAAGTTGCGTCATTGCCAGAGAAGATTGCGATCGCGCTCTAGAAGCTTTGTGTCGTGCATTTGAAGTCGATAGTTCTTCTCTACCAAGTGTGCTTAATTCTATTGCTAAGACAGAAAAAACACCGCCAGTGCGTGGTGTTGTTCTAGATCGCAATCAAGCTCGTCTTGCCATTCGCCACGTACCCGATCTCCCCGGCATGGCAGCGCAAATTTTTGGACTATTGGCGAAAAAAAATATCAGCGTCGATATGATCGTTCAGTCCCAGCGGTGTCGGATTTTTGATAAGATGCCTACCCGCGACATTGCTTTTACAATCGCTCAAGTAGATGCCGATCTAGCTCATTCTGCTTTAACAGAATTAGCGAAAAACATTGGTTGCGGTGAAGTTTCTGTCGAGCGCGCGATCGCTAAAGTGAGCATTGTCGGTGCGGGAATGATAGGACAACCAGGAGTAGCCGCTAAATTCTTTACCGCCTTAGCCAAAGAGCAAATCAATATTCAAATGATAACTACTTCAGAAATTAAAATTAGTTGTGTCGTAGCTGAAGAAGAGGGAGTCAAAGCTTTAAAAGCAGTTCATGATGCGTTTGACTTGGCAGGAAAAGAAAAGATCGAAATGCCTGCTTAAACAGTAGGCAGTCAATAGCAGTCGCTTTTGGTCGAGCGATCTCAGCAAGACATAGCGCGATTAATCAAGCAACACAAACAATGGATAAAAGATCATCAATCTCAGGGGTTTGAGGAAGAATAAGGAATCAAATCCAAAAAAATTACCGAATGAAAGTTACCTTTTATCTTTGATGGAGTCTGAATATTATCGTGCTAATCTTCAAAAACATCTAAGAAGAAAAAATAATCTAATTAGGCATTAAACTCGTTAGAGAAAGTATTGCATAAAAATAAAAAGTTTATCAAGTATACGTCGTGTATATTTTGGGTAAGATAATTATTTCGATGACTCCACCTTCAACCTTCAAAAAAATGGGTAACAAGTTTTGAGGCTTATACCTCTACACTGGTTACCCTCTTGTTGACGAACTCCAAGCAGACTTCTCCGTAAGACGGCGGAGTAACTTGGACTTTTGAGAGAATCTAGCCGCCAGCAACTGCTGGAACGATACTAACTTCATCCCCATCTTGGAGGGAGGTTTCGGTTCCTTCTAGAAAGCGAATATCCTCGCTGTTGACGTAGAGGTTCAAAAAGCGACGAGGTTTGCCAGTCTCGTCGCAAAGTCGAGCTTTGATACCGGGACAATTAGTTTCCAAAGCATCAATTAACTCGTTGATATTGCTTCCACTACATTCAATGGTTGCTCGATCGTTAGTAAATTTTTGCAAGGGAGTAGGAATTAATACTTTAACAGCCATAGTTCCACCAATCACCAAAAATAAATAATTAATAAATTCAATTAAACCAAAACTTGTTGCCAATCTAGACGTTCGAGAGTGCGAGAGCGTTCCAAGGCACGTTCAAAACTATCTAGTTTGGGTTCGATTAATAGAGGTTCGCCAATGTAACCTTGGACTGCTTCTTGTGTCTTCAATCCGTTGCCGGTGATGTAGGCTACAGTACTTTCCTCTGGGTCTATTTTACCTGCTTCTACTAATTTTTTGAGTACAGCGATGGTAGTACCGCCAGCAGTTTCGGTAAAGATACCTTCGGTTTCGGCAAGCAGTTTGATGCCTTCGATTATTTCTGCATCAGTAACGGACTCGATCTGACCGCCAGTTTTCCGTGCGATATCTAAAGCATAGATTCCATCGGCTGGATTACCGATAGCAATGGATTTGGCAATGGTATTTGGTTTAACTGGCGCAACGAAATCCCGTCCTTCTTGGAAAGCTGTAGCAATGGGAGAACAGCCTTCTGCTTGCGCGCCGCTAAAGCGGACTGGTTTATCGTCTACTAAACCGACTTTGACAAATTCTTGAAATCCCTTATAGATTTTCGTGTATAGAGAACCGGAAGCAAGGGGGGCAACTATATGGTCTGGCAACTGCCAACCCAATTGTTCGGCTACTTCAAAACCAAGGGTCTTGGAACCTTCGGAGTAGTAAGGACGGAGATTAATGTTGACAAAACCCCAACCGTAGGTATTGCCGACTTCAGAACAGAGGCGGTTTACTTGGTCATAGTTGCCTTTGACTGCCATGACGGTAGGATTATAAATCAAAGTACCCAGGACTTTGCCTACTTCAAGATCGGCGGGGATAAATACGCAGCAGTCTAAGCCTGCATGAGCGGCGATCGCTGCTGTCGAATTAGCTAGATTGCCCGTGCTGGCACAAGAAACAGTAGAGAAACCCAGTTCTCTAGCACGAGTTAAAGCAACAGATACCACCCGGTCTTTAAAGCTGAGGGTAGGCATGTTGACGGCATCATTTTTAATATAGAGATTTTTTAGACCCAGACAGCGTGCCAAGCGATTAGACTTGACTAGAGGTGTCATGCCCGTACCTACATCAATGGGATTTTCGCTCTCTACTGGCAAGAAAGCTTTGTAACGCCATATAGAGTTGGGGCCTGCTTGAATGCTTTCTCTACTTACTTGACGACGAATTTCATCGTAGTCATAAGCCACCTCCAAGGGAGCAAAAGTTTCTTCACAGATATGAATTGCCTTAAGAGGATATTCCGTACCGCCTTCTTTGGATACTAGTTTGGTGAAGGTAGGACGAGATGATGTTTTCGTTTCGGTTGCCTGGGTCATAGTTTGCTTTCCCCTATTATTTTCTCTTCCGTCAACAGTTGCTTGATAGTATCACAGGTAAAAATACCAGTCAAATATACCCGACTTTTTTGGTCGGGTTTAAATTGAGGCGAGTAAAAAATTAAAGAGACGAACAAGTCAGTCTCTTTATGTAAATACTAAAAATATGAAAAAACTATCAAACAAAAACTTACATTTGAATAGTTTGAACTAGCTGGTGCAAGTATTGCTCTCGCGCTAGCATCGCTGCCGTCGGCTCCAAATTTAAAGTTGTCAGTATTTGCCGCCAGCGATATACCCAGTCGTGTTTTTGCAATGAATTAATCGTATTGTCGCGACTAATTTGTTCCAATAACTCTGGTTGAGCATTGAGTTCGCTCAAGATCTCTTTGATATCGCAACTATCCCAATCTACTTTAAGAACGGCATTCGGCCAGCCAAAATAATTTTGGAAAGCTTCATTGTTAGGAGGTATTCCCAACATTACCGTTCCGGCTGCCGCTCCTTCAAAAAAACGATAACCAATTTCTTGCTTACCGCCCGTTTCTTGTGGTCGATTAAATTTGGCATGGTGTATAATTGTATAATGGCTTCTTTTGAGCAAATTAGCCAGTAGCAATCGATGTTCTGAAGGATTGTCTACTTTCAAATTTTGGTGTAAAGCCGTGTCGTAATAATAAAAAAAGTCTTTTTTAAAAGTAGATTCTAACAGGCGGCGATGAATTTCGCTCAAGCGGCGACCGACATAGCAAACATCTATACTGCGCCGAGGTGTCAAGGGATAAGGACAGAATAATGCCGTGTCTACTGCTGGTGGCAGATAACTACACGGACGACCGACCAATCGCGCTAATTTATCTACACAGTGACTGACCCCGACAAAAATATGGTCGAAACTTTGGAAAGGTTCCTGTAATAATCGCCAATTATCGAGATCTTTTTCCCAAAGTTCCCCAATATAACAAGCTGCTAGTTTACAGCGATCGCGCCATGCCTTAATGGCATTGACCATATACATCTGCCAGGGATTGTCCAAGACAGTAAATAAGAGGTCGTACTCGTGTTCTAGAGTTATTTCGGTGGGAAAAGGAGTAATGGCGCTAGCTATAGAATCCGATTGGGTTAGATATTTGACAAGGCGATAGATTTTTCTGGGTATAGGAAAGTCACTGTGGGGAATAAACAAATCAACTTCTTCGATATCGCGGATAATATCTTCAAATTCATACAAACAAGAATTGGCAACTTGCGGTTGCAGTCCTCTTACGGAAAGCAAGAGAATTCGAGATTGCTCGCCTATAACGACTCTAAATTTAGTTGACATGATTGATAGATCTGAGGAATGAGTTAATCTGAGGAAACTGTAAGGAGGAGCTAGATAAAGGATAGATAAAGGAGTCACTATATAGCTATATAATAACTATATAGTTATTTGGTTAATTGACTATTGAAGAATGATTGTCTCAAAAATCTCCCTTAGGCAAGAACGCGGGTTATTTTGTCTCAGGGGCTGCGATTGAATAGAGGTTTTTTACTCCTTTACAGACACGAAGGTCTAACAGGAGTCAGGAGTCAGAAGTATGTTTCTTAAACTGCAATACTGCAATGATTTGGCCTATTCAATGGGTCTTAATCTTGTTCTTTGGTTACTGTCCCACTTGAGAAAGAGCAGCATTGCGATAGTAATGACTCAATATTTGCTGATAATTAATACCTTGCTTGGCAAGATAATAAGCACCCCATTGACTGAGTCCTAAGCCATGACCAAAGCCTCTGCCAGAAATTTGGATGTTAGTTCCATCGGTAGAAACTCGAAATAGAGTACTGCGGAGGTCAAGAATCTTGCGCAAATCATTGCCACTCAGTTCTTTAGTACCGCGATCGCCTACAACTTTCATCCTCACAATTCTACCGAAAGGTGTGGTCTTTTCAGGAATCATTGTTTTTATCGTGCCTACTTCCCCAATCAGGCTACTAATTTCACTGACAGAAAAAACCTTAGTCCACTGAAATACGGGAGATTGGTGATCGTAGTCAACTACAGCCCGTAAATAGGGTAGGGGTGAAGTCCAGACATCTTCGACATTTTCTGTATGACCTCCCGAGGAAGAATGAAAAGCCGCCAGAATTGCCCGACCGTTGTGGGTCAAGACTTGTCCGGTGGTTCCGTTGACTGCTTGGTGAGTCGTGGTATATTCGCTGTCAAGACCCTTGTAGACTTGGGTGCCCACTGTCGTGTCGAGATCGTAAAGACTCCCGCCAGAAGTAGAACGCTTATAGAGAGCGTAAGAACGAGCAGCTACTGCTTGGGCTTTGAGAGCTTCTATAGGCCAACTAGCTACTGCTTCTGCCCCCACCACACTATATAAGTATTCTTCTAAATCTACATAATTGAGTGCAGTAAGATTATCGCCGTGACGAACTAGGCGAGTGCGTCCGCGATACCAGCGATCGCCAATCCAGACATAACCATCTCCTGCTGGTTCGACAATTATTTCTCCAGCCCTCAGGCGATCGAGACCAATACCACCGCCAGATGGTTGAGCTGCTAAAGCAGCCATGGCAGTTAGTTTACCAATTTTGTTACCCGCACCATCCCTTACGATTGCTGGAGTGGAACTCCCCACTTTTAACTGATTAATATTCTTTTTAATAGCTACTCTTAATTCAACCGCTGCTTGAACTGGTAGCATCAGAGCGATCCAGAATAATAAAGATAAAGATAGCCACCAATGACGGGACATATAAGTCCTGCTTTTAAAAGCAAAAGAGGACTGGGAGGAGTACAAGCTTCTTCCAGTCTTATTTTCTTCTTCCTCACAGCGAAGCTGCTTGACAATTATTGACATTTGTTTGGTCTCCTCAAGCAATAATCAAAATTATCTCTGTCAAATTATGGCTTATTTTATTTGCTTAACACCTAGTCAACCGACAGTGTTTCCTAATATTTCTAATTTTCGACAACTAAAACACCTGCCAAATTTAGCAAAATTGAGACCTGCTAAGATGTTTAACGAGGCGTACCTTCGGCGAATGCGTCGTGGTACGGCGCACGAAGCTTACAAGTGGCGGGATCGGCCCCTTGCTAAAGAAGCCTGTTAACCAAAAAAAATATCTATTGACCATATACTAAATACTAAAGTCGTGGAAATCACTTTTTTAGGAACGAGTTCTGGAGTACCGACGCGATCGCGCAATGTGTCTAGCGTAGCCCTGCGCCTCCCACAACGAGCAGAGGTTTGGTTATTTGACTGTGGGGAAGGAACGCAACATCAACTTTTACGCAGTGACCTTAGAATTTCTCAGATCGAGCGTATTTTTATTACCCACATGCACGGCGATCATATCTTTGGTTTAATGGGATTGATTGCTAGCTGTGGTTTAGCTGGTAATGCTCAAGATATAAAGATTTATGGACCAGCAGGTTTAGATAAGTATCTTCGTGCCTGTGCTCAATATTCCTATCTGAATCTGGGTTCGCGTCTGCAAGTATATACTGTCGAGTCTGGTTTAGTTTACGAAGACGAAGAATTTACCGTAACTTGCGACTTACTCAAACATCGGGTTCCCGCCTATGGTTACCGCGTCGCTGAAAAAGACCGCCCTGGTAGATTTGATGTAGAGAAAGCTAAAGCATTGGGAATCGAACCAGGACCGATTTATGGTCTCCTCAAGCAAGGAGAGACAGTAACTTTACCCGATGGTCGTCAGATTAAAGGAAGGGAACTTTGTGGCGAACCAGAAATTGGTCGCAAAGTTGTTTACTGTACCGATACTATTTATTGCGATGCGGCAGTAGAACTCGCACTAGATGCAGATGTGTTAATTCACGAAGCCACCTTTGCTCATCAGGATGCCGAATTGGCTTTTGCCAGATTGCACTCTACTTCCACCATGGCAGCCCAAATAGCCTTGAATGCCGGGGTAAAGCAGTTAATTATGACTCATTTTAGCCCTCGATACGCTCCTGGCAATCCCATACAGCTAAATCATCTCAAGGAAGAAGCACGGGCAATTTTTCCAAATACCAAGCTTGCCTATGATTTTTATACTTACGAAGTACCGCGACGCAGAGAAGCGAAAGTGAAATTAAAAGTAGAGACGTAGCATGTTACATCTCTACAAAGTTCAAAATTATATTCTTCTAGTGCTGAAATATGTGTCAATTTTAAATTTATGACACTTTTTTCTAAATAAATCGAATAAGACTCTCTAGTGCGATCGCCATCAATCTTTCCGCCAGTATATAAATGTGTCATAATTAAAGTTATGATACATAAAAAAGCAATAAAGCGATCGCCCTTTCTCTCGTCAACAGGATTTGGCAAGCTTAGGAGAGAGAAAATAGGTTCTTTAGCTTCTTGTTGAATGAATGCTACAAAAACTTACTTAAATCGAACTCTTCCTCTGTAGATTCTTCGTTAAATCTTTCCGAACTAAGAATTAATAAAAGTCTTTCTGTATAGTCTACTGCTCCTCTTAACTCATCCCGTAATTTTTCTAGACCACCATTAGCATATTCTTCAAAAATAAGTATTCTTTGTGCTTCGATTTTTGGATCTCGGGTAGAGATAATTTTGAGATCTTGAGTTTGCGCGATCGCTAATAGCTTTATGACCCAATCATAACTACGAGAAATAAATACTTCTAAACTAATTGGTGCGGGTTCGCTTGTAGATATTTCTTTAAAGGGTACTCGCTTTTGATATCTTGCGCCTAAAGTAGCAGCAAAGGTTATTACATCAGCATATGTCTGAAAAGGTCCTGTCGTACCTTTTGCATCTACCAAGTTACGGACTAATTCTGCTTTGTCTTTGGCAATTCTGATTCTCGGTACTGCCACTTTCTATTAACTAAATAGTATAGCGGTATTATATCTTGTTTAATGTGTCAAAATTCAATTTATGAAACATTAGAAGGAGACAAATGATGTTGATTGATGGCAAAAAATATACTTATCGCCAACTAATGGAAGAGACTGGTTTATCGCGGAGTACCCTTCACAGAAGAATTAAAGCTTTAAAAGAATCGGGAGTGCCTCTAACAATGGGAGCGATCGTTCGGTTTCCTACTGCTTGGTCTTTTTATGATGAAGATGGTACTCACTATTTATCCAAGACAGATTATTCCGTCAAAAATAGTATTCCTTATTATCAAATGTTTCAAAATTCAAATTCTAAAACAAAAGAGTAACAAGTAGCGATCGCCAAGGAAGTCAGTAGATTAGAAAATAGTCAGCCATTGTAGCTGTAATTCTTATTTTATCGTTATTATATTTAATTCCGGTAAGGGTAATTATCGGAATTAGAATTTAAAAATAGCACTTCATTCTCTGAATTTACCTCCAGCGACGGAATTGAAATTGTGGTAACTGGCGAGCAGGAAACCGGGTATCGGGTTGAAAGGGCAACCACCGCCACCCGCACTGACACCCCAATCCTGGATATTCCTCAGTCTATTCAGGTGGTACCTCGACAGGTTATTGAAGACCAACGCAGTACATCCCTCGAAGAAGCTCTACGCAATGTCAGCGGAGTTCGACCAGCGAATAATAATGCTAATGTTTCTACTCGACAAAGCTTTGTCATCCGCGGTTTCGACCAGTTCAATCTTTTCAGAAATGGTTTTCCTGCTAGTGCAACTCCTCCTATTGATGTTGCAGGGGTGGAACGGGTGGAGGTCCTAAAAGGACCCGCCTCAGTTTTATTCGGGCAAGTTGAACCAGGCGGAATTATCAATGTAATTTCCAAAAGGCCTCTTAGCGAGCCCTACTACTCATTCGAGGGGCAAATCGGTAGCTATGAGTTTTATCGCCCAACTTTAGACTTTTCTGGACCGCTCACTGAGGATGGAAGACTACTTTACAGACTGAATGCTACCTATACTAATGCTGATTCGTTTCGGGATTTTGTCGAAAGGGAAAGCTTTTATATTGCCCCTGTTATTACTTACCAGTTTTCCGAGCGAACCAGCATCACCTTCGATCTTGATGCTTACACGGATGCAGAAATTACCGAGGATAATTCCGGTTTTGAAGGTCTGCGTCCGACAAATACTCCTGAGCATGCAGGCAGCCTTTGGCTAACTTATGAATTTCAACAAGGCAGTTTAGAAGGGTTAGGCTTAGGTGCAGGAATCTTCGCTTCTAGCAGAATAGAAGGAAGTGACGGCACCTATTTTCTTCCGGGTTATACGACCGTTGACTTAGCCACTTGGTACGGTTTTTCAGCAGGAGCAAGTGATGTCAGGCTTCAGCTCAACGTCAAAAATCTATTTGATATGGACGTATGGACACGGCGCGGCGATCGCCCAAAATGCCAAAACTGCCCTAGAACAAATCAAAACCGATCCACTATGGCAACACCTTAAAGCAGTTCAGCAAGGGAATGTTTATGAAGTCCCCAGTTATTGGATTGGTCATAGTATTCTCGCTGCCAATGCATGGATAGTGCACAACAGGAAGAAGTTCAGCAGTGGTTAATCAAGAGCCAGCGAGATTTAAAGGTCGCTCAGGTACTACTCGATCATGAGGAATCTCTACTGGATGCAGTGGTTTATCATTGTCAGCAGGCTGCTGAAAAAGCATTAAAGGCTTATTTGGCATTTCAAAATGTGGCGTTCAGAAAAACTCACGATCTTGACGTTTTATTGGAGCTTTGTTCGTCGTTTGAGCCCGGTTTTCGGAGCCTGCAAGAGGCAGCAGCTGTTTTAACTCCCTATGCGACTGAATTTCGATATCCAGGAGGCGCGATTGAGCCAGAAAGAAGTGATGCTGAGGAAGCCCTGGAGATGGCTGTATTAGTGTTAAATTTCGTTACTCAACTGTTTAGTTTGAATCAAGCTTAATAAGCTTACGCGATCGCCTTCTCCGACCTCCCGCCTCCGCCGCCAGTGCCTTGCTTAAATTTGGCGAACGTTCCATTAATATGAAGTCCGTTTAATTAGTAGTAGTAAAAAAATCTCCGCGTCCCCCTGTCTCCCTTCGGGAATTGGGGATATGGGGACTTGGGGAGAAAGGAGTGTTACAGCGACAGCGATCGCTTTCTATTAAAATATCTGGGTTTAGCCATTTCTAGATTTCCCTTGGCATTCTTGTCTAAATGTTCCGATTCTTTGCCATACCTTATTTAACAAAGAGGGACTATCTGCATCAAACCACTCAATTTCGGGATAGGCTCGAAACCATGTTCTCTGGCGTTTAGCAAACTGACGGGTATGCAAAATTATTAAATCTACAGCCTTAGTTAAAGAAATATCTCCAGCTAAATATTGCTTAATCTCTGCATAACCGAGTGTATTTAACAAAGGTAATTCTTCACCATATTTTTGACACAAATTTTCTACCTCTTGGACTAAACCTAATTCCACCATTTTGTTAGTACGTATTTCAATGCGCTTTTGCCAAGCATCCGCGTCGCAATCTAAACCAATTTGCAAAATTGGATAGAAAGGAGGATTTTCTCCTTGTAGAGCAGAAATCGGACTGCCAGTGACATAAAATACTTCTAGTGCCCGTAAAGTACGGACTCGATCGCGCTCATGAATTTTCTGGGCTGCCATAGGATCTACTTGAGACAAAAAAGCATAGAGTTGAGTTTGTCCTAACGATGCCAGTTGCGATCGCAATTGAGGTTGTGGCGACACTGGGGGAATCTTTAAGCCCTTGGTAATCGATTTAATATATAAACCGGTACCTCCAACTAAGAGAGGAAGAGAGGATGCTGAATTCTCAATTAATGTTCTTGCTAGTGCTTGATATTGTGCCAAAGTTAAGATTTCTGTGGGAGCGCAAATATCAATCAAATAGTGAGGCACTAATTCTTGTTCTACAAGAGAAGGTTTAGCCGTGCCAATATCGAATTCTCGATATATTTGACGGGAATCAGCACTGATAATAACTGAACCAAGACGCTGCGCTAATTCTAATGCCAGTCCCGATTTACCAGTTGCCGTCGCACCACAGATAACAACTAATGGGGTGTCCATCGAACGCTTGATATTCAACTAACACGTAAAATTTATAAACTTAAGTAAAATAAGTTTACTCAAACAATAATGTTAAGAAAAAATTAATATCAGGGAATACTATCAGTATCTTTTCCCTACCACACTCTTTCTAGTTAAACACAATGCGGAAATCATTGAGCAACCGGACTTTCCTGGTAGTCGGTCTCGGACTGATAGCCACAACCTTTCTGGGCATAACCGGAGCGCTCGATAAATGGGGGCAAACTCCCCAACAAAGCAATCGCAATGTTAATGTTATCGAATCTTCTTCTCCCCAACAAAATAGGTATTCTCCAGTGTTAGCCCTGGCGTCTATGCCATCACAGCAACGAGAACTACAACTCAAGCAGCTAGCATCGGCAGAATCTTCCCTCGATCGCAGTCGTGCTAGTTTTTTATTGGCATCGGATTTAATTAAACAAAATCGGACTGAAGAGGCACTCAAGCAACTACAAGGCTTGGATAAAGATTTTCCCCTACTAGCTCCTTATATTCTCCTCAAACAAGGACGAGTTTATACCTCAGCAGAAGAAACAGTCAAGGCAAAAGAAACTTGGCACAAATTACTAAATAAATATCCCGATTCTCCCGCAGTCGTCGAAGCTCTCTACTTACTAGGTAAAAAAAATCCAGCTTATTGGCAGCAAGCCATCGAGCAGTTTCCTTACCATCCCCTTACCCATCAAATAGCCCACAAGCTGCTCGAGCAAAATCCCAATCAGCCGAACTTAATCCGGTTGCTGGTTAAATATACTCCCGATGACAAAACAGTAGATCCTCTCAGAGAACGCCTAGTCCAAGAATATGCCAGTCAGTTAACTCCAGCCGATTGGCAGGGAATTGCTGATAATTATTGGCAACAGTGGCAGTACGAGAAAGCTGGAAAAGCCTATACTAGGGCACCCCATACCCCTCGCAATCTCTATCGTGCAGCCAGAGGAACCCATTTAGGAGGAAATCAAAAAGAGGCACAGAAATACTATCAACAACTAATACAAAGCTTTCCTAACGCCGAAGAAACTGGTTTGGGTTTGCGTCGTTTAGCTAGTATTTCCAGTAAGCAACAAGCCCTGAGTTATCTCGATTTAGTAATTAGTCAATTTCCTCAAGAGGCAGCCCAGGCTTTAATAGAGAAAGCCGAAATTCTTGAATCTCTTAATAGTCCCGCATTAGCAGCTCAAGCCCGTCAATTGGTCTTGACTCGGTATGCCAACTCGGAAGCAGCGGCGGAGTATCGTTGGAATATCGCTCAAAAAAAAGCCCAAGCCGGAGATTTAATTACTGCTTGGCAATGGGCACAACCAATTGCCGTTAACAATCCTGACAGTCCCCTCGCTCCCAAAGCCTCTTTTTGGATAGGAAAATGGGCAAGCCAGCTAGATCGTCCTCAAGAAGCTCAAACTGCTTTTGAATCAGTTTTGGTTCGTTACCCGCAATCTTACTACGCTTGGCGCTCGGCAGTAGCTTTAGGCTGGAATGTCGGCGATTTTACTACTGTCCGCCAAATGTTGCCCCCTATATCTCGAACATCAACTCGCTCTCTATTACCAGTGGGTTCGCCCATTGTCCGAGAACTCTATCAACTCGGTTTAGATAAAGAGGCTTGGACGCAATTTCAAGCAGAAATTGGCGCTCGAGACACTCTGTCTATAGCCGAACAATTTATCTACGGCTTGATGAAACTAGACCGAGGCGAATATTTGCGCGGAATTAACCAAATTTGGCAACTGAAAGAGCAAAGCGACCCCCAAGCACAACAGGAATGGAAATCTTTGCGACAAATGCCAGAGTATTGGCAGGCTTTATTTCCTTTTCCGTTTGAAGAAACTATTTTTAAATGGTCGCAACAACGAGAGTTAAATCCCCTTTTGGTTACTGCTCTAATTCGCCAAGAGTCCCGCTTTGAATCGGAAATTTCCTCTGTAGCAGGAGCAGTAGGATTGATGCAAGTAATGCCAGGGACGGGTCAATGGGTAGCCGAGCGAATTCAGCTCCAGCAATATTCTCTGACTGATCCAGAAGATAACATCAATTTAGGAACCTATTATCTCGACTATACCCACCGCCAATACAATAATAATTCTCTCTTAGCCGTGGCTAGCTATAATGCCGGACCGGGGAATGTGGCTAAGTGGTTAGCCAGATATGGCTTCGACGATCCAGATACTTTTGTCGAAAAAATTCCTTTTCCAGAAACCAAAGGCTATGTAGAAACAGTATTTGAAAACTACTGGAACTACCTGCGTATCTATAATCCAGAAATTGCACAATTATTATCTCGATTCCAGCAAGAAGACCCTCAGCTAGAAGTGACGGGAGCGTCAACTCAAATGAACGCAGCTAATTATAATTTTCAATTCTCGATGCCCCATTCCCAATTTACAAAAAAAGAGTTACAATCGTAAATCGTGAGTTTTGAGCAAGCCCATGAACGCAGAAGCAATTATACGTTCTGTAGAAGCAGAACATTTAAAGCAGGACATCCCAAAAATCCACGTTGGCGACAGCGTAGAAGTTGGTGTCAGAATTAAAGAAGGCAATAAAGAAAGAGTACAGCCCTATAGAGGCACCGTAATTGCTATGCGCAATGGCGGTATCAACGAAACCATTACCGTAAGACGTATTTTTCAAGGGGTGGGAGTAGAAAGAGTCTTTTTAGTTCATTCTCCTATCGTTGCCCATATTAAAATAGAGCGTCGCGGTAGAGTACGTCGTGCTAAACTTTATTATCTACGCGATCGCGTAGGTAAGGCTACTCGTGTTAAACAACGCTTTGACCGCCCTATTTAACTGAAAATAACACTGGGTTGACTGCTCAAAAAATAACAATATACGGTATTATTAGGGTAAACAAAGCTTAACAATTAAGTTAGGATATCTAGATGCGTCCTTAGTTCAGTTGGTAGAACGTCGGTCTCCAAAACCGGATGTCGGGGGTTCAAGTCCTCCAGGGCGCGTAAGCCTTAATAATCCCGTATAAAACACAAGAGCCAAAGTTAGCACTTACATAAAGCAGTAGACTCAGATGCGAGCCGATCGGCTAGACTGATCTATAGATGATTAAAAACTATGGTAGCTACAGGTTACCCTAATTTCGACGCTCCTAGGAGGTAACAAACCTTGGCTAAAAAAGATACTGTCAATAAAGAAGTCGCCGAAGACAAAAAAAACGGTGAGGGTTTCAAGCTAATTGAGTTTGCCACTGAAACAAAAGAAGAACTAGCCAAAGTAGTTTGGCCATCCCGTCAGCAGGTATTGAGCGAGTCGGTTGCGGTGATTTTAATGGTAACTTTGGTAGCCACAGTAATCTATCTAGTTGACAACTTCTTTGTGTGGGGGGCAGGAAAGTTATTCTGATGAGTTTTACTGCAGATCTACCAGAAGATAACGATTTACAACAACAAGAACGCAAAAAAGCAGCTCGGTGGTACGCAGTACAAGTAGCCTCTGGTTGTGAAAAGCGGGTAAAAAGTAATCTGGAACAGCGCATACGGACATTAGAAGTTACAGATCGCGTATTTCAGGTGCAAATACCCCAAACTCCAACTGTCAAAATCCGTAAAGATGGTTCTCGCCAACACAGCCAAGAAAAAGTCTTCCCCGGCTACGTCCTCGTCCAGATGGTTATGGACGACGAAGCCTGGCAAGTGGTAAAAAACACCCCGAATGTAATTAACTTTGTGGGAGCAGAACAAAAACGTCACTATGGCAGAGGAAGAGGTCACGTTCATCCAACACCTTTGACTCCAACAGAAGTAGAACGGATCTTTAAGCAAGCAGAAGGACAAGAGCCAGTTGTCAAAATCGATATGGCAGTGGGAGATAAAATTTTGGTTCTCTCCGGTCCATTTAAAGATTTTGAAGGGGAAGTAATTGAAGTCAGTCCAGAAAGAAGCAAGCTTAAAGCCCTGCTCTCTATTTTCGGGCGAGATACACCGGTAGAATTGGAGTTTAATCAAGTAGAGAAACAAAGCTAGAGATGGCAAAAAAAGTTATTGCACTAATTAAGTTGGCTCTGCCAGCAGGTAAGGCTAACCCAGCTCCTCCAGTAGGTCCCGCTTTGGGTCAGCACGGCGTTAATATTATGGCGTTTTGTAAAGAATATAACGCTAGAACTGCTGATAAAGTAGGACTAGTAATTCCGGTAGAAATTTCGGTATTTGAAGACCGCAGTTTCACTTTTATTCTTAAAACTCCACCAGCATCAGTGCTGATTAAAAAAGCAGCAGGTATAGAAAAAGGCGCAAAAGAACCGAATAAGCAAACGGTAGCTAGCATCACCAGAGATCAACTCAGAGAAATTGCTCAAACTAAAATGCCCGACCTTAACGCCAATGATATCGATGCAGCGATGAAAATTGTCGCTGGCACGGCAAAAAACATGGGCGTAACCATCAACGATTAAATCGCGAACATTAACCGAGATATCATCTCAAACCGATAAATTTTGGTAACTGATAACTGAACAAGGGAAGAGGCAACCGCTTCGTTAATTACCCAAGGAGAGAAAAAAACAATGGTTAAAAAATTTTCGCGCCGAATGCAAGAGGCGTTAGCCAAAGTAGAAGATAAGGCATACGAACCAATCGAAGCACTCAATCTACTCAAAGAAACAGCAACAGCTAAATTTGACGAGACGGCAGAAGCTCATATTCGTTTGGGAATTGACCCCAAGTATACAGACCAACAACTGCGGACAACGGTTACTTTTCCTAAAGGAACGGGTCAAACCGTTAGAGTTGCAGTGCTTGCTCGGGGCGAAAAAGTAAAAGAAGCTCAAGAGGCAGGAGCTGAAATTGTTGGTTCAGAAGAGTTGATTGAAGAAATCCAAAAAGGAATGATGGATTTCGACCTTCTGATCGCCACTCCTGATATGATGCCGAAAGTAGCCAGATTAGGGCGTATCCTCGGACCAAAGGGATTGATGCCATCCCCGAAAGCAGGTACCGTGACCGACGATCTACCTACGGCGATCGCAGATTTTAAAGGTGGAAAACAAGAATTTCGAGCTGACAGAACGGGTATTGTTCATGTTATGTTTGGTAAGGCATCATTTACCGCCGAAGATCTGTTAGTCAACCTAAAAGCTTTGCAGGAGGTAATCGATCGCAATCGTCCTTCTGGAGCAAAAGGTCGCTACTGGCGAAGCATATATGTTGCTGCTTCCATGGGACCTTCTATTCAAGTCGATATCAATACTTTGCGAGACTTAAAACTAGCAGAGGTAGCCTAAAGAGAATTGAAAATTCTGAAATAGGTTTTACAACTGAATACAAATACTTAAGCGACTACAACCAAAGACAGCAGGCGCTAATTGGGCTTAATTTCCTGCCGAGGTCAATGTCGAACAGCCAATTTAACCTTATTTCTGTTTTACAGAGAAAGGTAAGAACAGGCTGAACGCGACCCCGGCATCTAGCTAGGGGTCTTGTTTTTAAATGATAATTTTCGCCAAATAAAGGAGGTGAGAATGAAATGGGAAGAACCCGCGAAAATAAACAGGCAATTATAACAGAACTGAAGGAAGCCTTGAGCGATACACAACTAACTGTAGTTATCGATTATCAAGGTTTATCAGTTGCTGAAATTACCGATTTGCGAAATCGTCTGCGTACTAGTGGTGCGCAATGTAAGGTAACTAAAAACACTTTGATGCACCTAGCAGTAGAAGAAGATGAAAACTGGAAACCAATGACCCAGTTTCTCAGTGGCTCATCTGCTTTTTTACTGGTCAAAGACGATATCGGCAGTGCTGTTAGAGCGTACCAAGAGTTTCAGAAAAACACCAAAAAAACCGAGTTTCGCGGTGGCGTAATGCAAGGGCAAGCCCTCAACGAGCAGCAGGTTAAGGCGATCGCCGATCTGCCCTCGAAAGAGGAACTCATTGCCCAAATTGCCGGTGCTATTAATTCTCTTGCCACCAAACTGGCAGTGGGAATCAATGAAGTGCCTAGCTCTGTGGCTCGCGGCATCAACGAAGTACCTGGTTCTCTTGGTCGCGCACTGGCAGCGATCGCTGCTAAAGAAGAAGGCAGTGCCTCTTAAACAACTGCTTTGTTTTGTCACCGTTGCGCTTAAATTTAATTCGAGCGGCTGGATGACTTATGTCCACTAACAACTAACCAACTTAATTAAAAGCAAAAAGGAGTTAATCTAATGTCTGCTACAACTGATGAAATTCTCGAAAAGCTAAAATCGCTGACTTTGCTAGAAGCTTCCGAGCTAGTCAAACAAATCGAAGAAACCTTCGGCGTTAGTGCTGCTGCACCTGCTGGAGGAATGATGATGATGGCTCCCGGTGCTGCTGCTCCCGGTGCTCCTGCTGCCGAACCAGAAGAGGAAAAAACTGAATTCGACGTCATTCTTGAAGATGTACCTGGCGACAAGAAAATTGCCATTCTTAAGGTGGTACGTACCATTACTGGTTTGGGTCTCAAAGAAGCTAAAGAATTGGTTGAATCTGCACCTAAACCGATTAAGGAAGGAGTTGCCAAAGACGATGCCGAAGACACCAAGAAGAAATTGGAAGAAGCTGGTGCAAAAGTCAGCGTGAAGTAATCGATTTAAATAGATGTTTCCAACAGCAGGCTCTTATAGTCTGCTTTTTTTTATTTTTAATCAAATCGATCTCATATCATACTAAATTCTGTTGAAATACAACATTTAGAAGCTTTTTAGCCTAATTAAAACTCCCAAACGAAAAGTATGTTTTCAGAATCGGATTTGGTATCATATCAATGCCAAAAATTATTGCTACAGTCTTCTTGTCACTGTGTCAACTATCTGTAGTCAACGCTTCCATGCTAGCTTGCTTCCAGAGTTCGTAGAGGCAGGTTTCAGCCCCTTCACTCAGTACACAGACAAAGATACCTTCCTGGCTGTCTTCTTTATCAGTAATCCACGTTCCTTTAAGGCTGACTTCTATCCATTCGCGATCCTGCGTAGCAGGTGCTGCCGCACCGCAAATAGTTAGATCGAGCATCTTACCATTTTCTGCCCGTAATGCTTCTACATCGGATAAATAAGCTAAATCCACAGAGAGTAAAAAGGAAGCAGTGCTGGGTTCAATATAAATACTATTAGCCGTACGCAAGCAGAGTAACGTTCTTTTAGCTACCCAATTTTCTAATGATTCAGTCAAATATTCTAGATAAAAACCATTTTCCGTGTAGGTAAGTTTCAACATCCGCTTTCTCTCTCCATTTCCTAATTTAGACTTCTTCATAAAGAAGTCACTCTTGTTTGCCAAAACTATTGGACGACCTCTACAGCAGGGTAAATCGCGTCCTTTTGGCTTGGTTTTTAGTTTTATTCCTGTTGGTTGGGATGTCTAAATGCCTTTACGACTATTACAGGATTTTCATGAGATTACTACGTTGTCTCAACGGTGTCTTCCTCCTTTAGAACGGGGAATAAAAAAATCTTTAGTTAAATTTTTCTTACTTGCGTGGGATTGGCATTGATATTTGCTAGGTTGTGGAAGTTTTCGCCTGGAAATTGTCTAATAACAAAAACCGCTCTTGAGAACCTATAATAATCACACTAATCTGTAACTATCTGTCTCATTCTTGCTTCTCAGCAGTCCTTCAACCTAAGTCGAAGGTTTGTGTACTGCTCCACAAGCGATGACGGTAGAGCTTACCGCCAGAGATGCGAGGTTAAGGCTAGCGTTGAAGTCGCGGTTTAACCTCATCTCACACTTTTGACAGTTGAAGATACGTTCTTTGAGAGGCATCTTCTGACGATGACCACATTTAGAACACAACTGACTAGAAGGATAGAATCTATCCGCTACGATTAATTCTGT
>JADEWQ010000215.1 GCA_015207585.1 Pleurocapsales cyanobacterium LEGE 06147
CATTGCATCCTAATTAACCTCAACTCAACTACCCCTGATGTTAATTACCTGCTGTAAAGCGAGTTTTGCCAACCACAGCAAAACATTTATGCTGCCCACCTACGCTAAAACTCTATTTTCAAGCTAGGATTGAAAGATTAGCATCTAGTTTCCCATATCCGATTAAGTGCGAGAGTAGGAGAAAAAAGATACAAAGATTTTTGATTCTACCCCGATTAAGTTTACCACTACTCTGGTTTCCTTTAATCAAAAAGATAATTGATAGTCAATTTAAAAAAGGCGATAGCCTAATGATAACTGTGGATAGAACCCAGTGGAAAACTAACAATATTTTAATGGTCAGTGTTATCTGGAAAAAGCGAGCATTACCAATATATTGGTTACTCTTATCTAAGAAAGGAAGTAGTAATTTCTATGAGCAAGTAGCTGTAATTAGATCTGTACTGCGTTTACTCAAAGAGTATAAGCTGGTAGTTATCGGCGATAGAGAAGAGCGGAGTACTGCTTTTGCCCTTTGGCTAACTAAAAAGAAAATAGATTTTATTCTGAGATTAAACAAAAATACCTTAATTAAACCTAGATATCAGAAATATCAATCCCTTAATTCTTTAAAGAGCCAACCAGGAGCAAGAGTTTTATATTCAAAAGTCTTAGTAACAGAAGAGAATAAAAAAGATAGATTTAATCTAGGAGTTTATTGGAGAAGAAAGTACAATAACAAACAATTACCTGACCCTTGGTATCTACTTACTAATCTTGAAAATAAACAAAAAGTTATCAAAATATTTGCGTCTCGTAGTGGCAGAGAAGCCATGTTTAGAGACTGCAAAAGCGGAGGTGATAATCTCGAAGGAAGCCAAGCTAATACTCAACGTCTAACTAATTTAATTTTGTTAATAGCATTTGCTTATACCGCTAGTTGCTTGGCAGGATTAAAGATTAGAAATACTGGTCTAACTGAGTATATTAATCGGCTAAAAATTGAAAGTCAAAATTGACCAAGACACAGTTATTTCTGGACTGGACTATATCGTTCTTATGCTAATTTTGTAGAATTTTTATTCGGTACAGGATGTTTATCTAGATTATAAAGGCTGTAATCCTTTAATATTAAGCTCTTTACCTACTCATCATTTATAAAATCATAAGTATTTATTGCTTTTAATATGGAACTAGTTCTTATTATTATAAGATTGGATTTCATCTATAAATTTAATCAGAAATTAAATACCAAAAAACCGCGATCGCAATTAACAGTTAATAATTAACTACTAAAAAATTAGATAAAAAACCTGCTTCTGTCAATTTTTCTATACTCTTTTTAAGAGGTTTAATCAAATAATTAATGTTTTCATCAGTATGGGCTGTTGACAGAAAACCGCCCATTTCTCTAAATAAAATTCCCTGACTAATTAAATTGTAATAAAGTAACAGTCCTACAGTATTCGGCGAGGCACAATCTTCTGTAAATTCAACAGCGAATAGCGAACCAAAATGAACCATCTTTAAAGGTAATCTTTCTTCTATAAAATAAGTATTTAAAGTTTCAACTAGCTCGGATATACGTTGAGTTAACTGTTACTGAAGGGAAGCCCCCTGACTCTTTAATTCCTTGAGTACGGCGTGTGCGGTTGCCATTGCTAAGGGATGCCTGCAATAAGTACCAGCAAAAAAAGTTTTTTTGGTTTGAGGATAAGAAGCATCGCCATAATTCCACATTCCGCCATCGATACCATCCATGTAAGCAGCTTTACCAGCAATGACACCGATGGGCATTCCTCCGCCTACAATTTTGCCGTAGGTAGCTAAGTCGGCTTCGATATCGAACCATGCTTGTGCGCCCCCTGGATGAATGCGAAAACCCGTCACCATTTCATCAAAGATTAAGACTATCCCATTGTCTTTAGTGAGTTGCCTTAAATGCTGGAGGAATTCTGAGGGAAGCTCCTTTTTTTAAACGAGTTATAAACTGGATTTCTCGGTCAATTAATTGAAGCCAAAAATTGAAATGATAAAAACCCCAGTCTAATAACAACAATGTTTTAGTGGTCACTAAATTTAATAAATCTTCTTCTGCTTCAGTCTCTTTTTAACATCTCTTGACAACTGTTATCTAAGCTTAACTTGTCAGTCATGGCCAGGAAATCAATTTCCTGGCTCATAGCAAAAGTCTTCTTTAGAAGACTAGGTAAAGGTTTTAGTCCATTTCAATGGACTTTAGCTGTTAGCCCGGAATTTATTCCAGAGCGGGTGTTACTAATGGAAAGATCTGCTGGGCTGGTAGTTGGATTTTGCCGCTATCGAACAATGCCGCAATTTCGATAAGCTGCTCGGCTTTAGGTTGTACCACCATCGTGACAGCACGAACGCCTTTAAAGGCAGCCGCTTTAGATCGGGTGGAGCAGCGGTTGTCACGAGAATTCCACCGGGTTTGAGAACGTTGAACGATCGCGTTTGCGTTTCTCCCCCTACCGTATCCAGCACCATATCCACTGCATTCACAGCTTGTTCAAACGGAGTGTTTTTGTAATCAATGACTTCATCTGCACCTAACTGGCGAACATAGTCGAGATTGATTGCTGAAGCTGTACCAAACACTCTTATTCCGCGCAATTTGGCAAACTGCACTGCATAGCTGCCCACCCCACCAGCAGCCCCATGAATCAGCATCGCTACCCTACTCACTTGCCTGCGCCAGCCTGCCAGAACGGATTGCCCAGATTGGAGGCTGCCCACTTCAAACAAGGCTTGCCATGCGGTCATGGCTACGATCGGCACGGCAGCCGCTTCTATCAGAATCCAGGCGAATTTAACGCACCTGGAGGACTAACTCACCATGTCCTGCCCTTTCGACTCAACAAAACCGATCGTCAAGTATCACGAATCGGAGAACAAGAATACAATCGACAGTATTTACCAGGGGAGTTCCTTTTTTGTCCTGCTCATGCTTTAGGATTTTCGCAAGCAGGCACTGCCAATGAAGCGATCGTCTTCATGGCTGACCCAACAGTTTTACAGCAAACCGCAGCAGAAACCAACTGCCTCCATCCCCATCAAGTTGAACTACTTGGTACTCCCAAAACTCACGACCCACAAATCGGAGCGATCGCCACCCTATTCCTTAATGAAATCAACACAGGTGGTTTGGGTGGGCTAGTGTATGCCGAATCGCTAACGAATCTGTTTTTGATTCATTTGCTGCGTCACTACTGCGCCTTTGAGCCAAAACTCAAACAATACCAGGATGGATTAAGTCGCGATCGCCTCCGCACCGCGATCGATTACATTCAGGCTCATTTAGGATGAGAAATTGACGTTGGACGCGATCGCCCAACACCTCAACATCAGTGTTTACTATTTCTGCGACTTATTCAAACAATCGATGGGAATCGCCCCTTACCAGTATGTCTTGCAACAGCGAATTGAACGAGCAAAGGAGTTGTTAAGGAAACATCGGGAGATGGCGATCGTGGATGTGGCTCTAAGCTGTGGTTTTGCCAATCAAACTCATTTTCACAAACACTTTCCCAAGCTCACAGGCATGACCCCCAAAGCCTATCGGAAGTACTGAGCAAGTTCAAACCATTCGCGAGCAGGTCAAACAGCGAACCGGGATTCATCCCGATCCAGTGCCCCTGATTCGTCAACTGCGGGAAGGAGAAGGCAGACGTGATTGAGGCACTCTGCATCGATACCAGTGTGATGGTGAAATACCTTTGCCCAGACGAACAAACACCAGAAGCGATTGCGCCGATCGCCAATGCCTTATAGCGGTTTGCAGCAAGATAGAATACAGGAATTGGATTAGATTCGCGCTCGCACAAAGATGAAACCTTATTCCCTGGATTTACGGCAGAAAGTTGTCCAAGCTTATAAGCAAGGAAACGATTCT
>JADEWQ010000037.1 GCA_015207585.1 Pleurocapsales cyanobacterium LEGE 06147
AGGATGTACTCCCTAAGTTCTTTTAAAGTCACTTCTGGTCAAATTTTGTGCTTCACTATATCTCATGAATACCAATTAACTCATTTTTATTTAAGATTAATATCTTATGAGTTATGCAAGAAATCTAATCATTAACAGAAAATTGATTTTCTATAAATCTAAAATGGGTTAGCAAAGCGTAACTCATCCTACAAATAATTAGGCTCACCTACTTAGTTAGTTTAGTTTTGCCGATTAATCAAAATTGTTTTATAGTTCGTATCCCATAGTTCTTAATATATTCTCAATTCTTTCTATTCTTTGCTCGAGAGTAAAGATAGGTTGTTCTATGAGAGGTAATTCCTTTGCTACTTTGAGAAAATCTTTCCAACTTCTTCCATAGTTTTTTTGACCATATATTTTTTTATACTCCTCTTTAGTTTTTTGTAAACTACCATACTTCTTGATAAAGTACCCTTTATCTAAACTCTTAGCTAACACTTTACTACTTACTTGCTGAGTATTGTCATGTAGCTTTTGTCGATTTATCAATTCTTCAGTAGCGATAATTGCGGTATTTTTAAATGCCTCATCATATGCTTTGGCACTCTCTTTCAATTCATCTCTTATTTTTTTTAGTTGATTTAGTACCATAATTAATTATCCATTTGACAAACTACGATTAATTGAAGCTGGATCGGTAAACATTTGTGGCTTATCTCTACTATTGATTAGTTCACTTTCTTGATTTACTGATTCTTCCTCGAAAAATAATCTTTCTGCTTCTTTGATTAAATATGTTTTGTCTGAATAGCTTATTTTATTTGCTTTTTTACATATTTGTTTATATAATTCTATTTTTTCAATTATTTTATCTAGTTCATAGATTGCCTTGTCTCTTTCTTCTTTAGCTTTTTTTCCATCTTGTACTGAACGTAATAATTCTTCTTTTTTAAGATTTAGTTCCCTCTGTAGTTTATCTCTTTGTTCGCAAGCCATTCTATTGGCAACTTTTAACAAGGATGCTTCCTTTTTCAATTCTTCTTTTTGTTTTCTATATCTCGTTAACCATCCTTTATATGCTCCTACCCTTCTTCTCAAAATCTTTATCTCTTTTTTTACATCTAAAGTAACATTTTCTAATCTTTTTATTTCTTGAATTATATTATCTATTTTATTTGGCATATATCATTAATTTCTTTGTTTTATTCATATCATATAAACACTGTTAATAGCTTGGTATGTTTACGATCACGCACTCTTGGAGATCGTGCTTATTAAATTTAAATAACTTTGTTCTATCCACGTTTTTGGTTTCAATAAACATGAATAGCTAAAAATATGGGTAAGTATAAACTTGAATCTAACGGTAGAAGAAATCAAAAAAATGATTTTTCAGTTACCAATACAAGAACAAATAGAACTAATAGAAGATTTAGAAGATAGACTAGAAACCTTAACCATAATGCATCTCGCAGAAACAGAATTTCAAGAGTAGAATGACGAGGAAGAAGATATCTATGATGTCGAATTCTAAACCGGGAGAATTATGGTTAGTTAAATTTCCCTTATATTAATCCTAGTCTAACAAGCCTTGAAAGCCGCGCTTAATCTTTCTTGATTAGCGATCGCCATACTCAAAAATTTATTTACCTATATCTAAAAATCAAGCCTTATGCTTTATTAAATCTAGAGTAGTTACTGTAGCAAAATTTTAGGGAATACTATAATAACTGCAGTTTCTCAACTTTGCTGGTCAAATAAAACACAAATGATCTAGATCGTTATATGATATGGAATTTATTGTTGCCGTTATTACTTCTTTAATTGCTTTTATCTTTGCTTTAAATAAATCCAATGTGACTAAAGAAAAAAATCCTAGAAGCGTTAGAGCGATCGCTTTATTAATTGGCACTCTTGCCGCTGTTATTGCTATTTATCAATTAATATTTCGCTTTTTAGTTATCGTACCTTCTGGTACAGTTGGTGTTGTTGAAACTTTGGGTCAAGTTTCCTCTCGGACTCTCAATCCTGGAATAAATTGGATTAGTCCTCTCAGTAAAGTTGTCAAATTTTCCACTCGGCTTAAAGATTTAAAAGAAACAGTCAGTACTACATCTTCTGAAGGGTTAAATCTCGATCTCGATGTTAGTTTGCAATATAAACTCGAACCAGACAAAGCAGCAGATATATATAAGAATATTGGCATTAGCGAAGAAGAAATTATCATTTCTCGATTCCGTTCTGCAATCCGGCAAATTACAGCTAACTATGAAGCTAAAGCTATTTATGGCGAAAAACGACAAGAAATTGCTCAACGCCTGTACCAAGAACTAAGTCAGCAATTAAATCCTTTAGGTTTTATTGTAGAAGAAAGTTTATTAAGAAAAGTGGTTATCCCAGAAAAAATCCAGCTAGCTATTCAGCAAAAAATAGAAGCAGAACAAGCAAGTGAAAGTCAGCAATTTGTCAATCAAAAAAAGCGTCAAGAACTAGAATTTGAACTAGAAAAAACCAAAAAAGAAGCAGAACGTCAAAAAATTGAAGCTCAAGGTATTGCCGAGGCTCAAAAACTTATTTCTCAAAGCTTAACCGAACAAATTATAAAATTAAAAGCGATTGAAGCTACCCAAAAATTAGCAGAGTCGCAAAATGCAAAAGTAATTGTGATTGGTCGCCATGAAGATGGTTTACCATTAATGTTACAAGAGAAAGAATAATTAAGGTGTAACTTACCTTCGAGAACGCTAGTGCAGCTGCGCGGAAAGAAGTATAGCCACCAGAAAATCAATTTTCTGGCTCAAAGCTAAAGTGGCAGGTACTCCGCCGTCTCACGGCGGAGACGGCACGCCACCGCCTTCCGCGGTCAGTTTGAACTGACTCAAAATTTGGTTAAGCTAACCCATTGAAATGGGTTTGAGCTTTGAGCCGGAACTTTAGTTCACGGCAAACTTAAGGTTTACAATATAAACGTTTCGTTGCTCTGAAATGGGAGCTGTATTTCTGCCCACTTATACTAGCATAAAACTATTAACGTAAGAGAATAGATTAATGCCTCGCTTAAATCTTTATAGCCTGTCGATGCAAATCAGCCGGATGTTCGACCAAGGACAATCTTTGTTTTGTACTATTAAAGTACAAGATTGGCTCAGACAACGCAATCAAGATCCCAATGACTACGATATTCTCTTCCATGAAAAACCTGCGCCGCCGGAATCAGGATTGATAAAGATGGTAGAAATAGAATTACGTCGAAAAGATGGACAGCCTGTCGATCCTTGGTTACAAGCAGAAGTAAATCGCTATATGTAAACTATCTGCCATTTATCGCAGGCTTCGCGTCTCGTCTGCCTCTGCCACGCTCTTGACTTAATTTATAACAAACAAGACGACTAGTTAAAATTCTTCTTGCTTATTGGTTTAACAAACTTCTAATCCAAAAAAGGACGAGCAAGGAAGAAACTAGCGATCGACTTAGCATCAATTGGTTCGCCAGCTAAAATTGCTTCTTCCAACTCTTGGGGACTCATTAAGATTACTTCCATATCTTCATCATCATCCTGCTGTGGCGGTGTTTCCAACTTCTGCAGATCTCGTGCCAAAAAAGCATAGATATACTCGTCAGAATAACCAGGTGCGAGGGGGAACTTACCTAGCGATCGCCAACTCCCCGCACGATAACCAGTTTCTTCCTCAATTTCCCGTTTAATCGTTTTGGCAGGGTCTTCATGAGATTCTACCGTACCCGCCGGAAATTCCAATAATCTTCCTTGGACGGTAAAACGATACTGCCTTACTAATACCAACTTACCTTCTGGAGTTACGGGTACGGCTAAAGCACCTCCCGGATGACGGATGCATTCCCAATCTCCCTCTACTCCATTAGGCAAACGAAGTCTATTTACTTCATAATCGAATCTGCGACCCTTGTAGAAAAGACGTTGTTGTAGAACAGTTGAAGGTTTGTTACCTGGTGACATGAGCGATCGAACAAAATAATTTTGAATTGCTAATGTTGAATTAATTCAACTCCCGTACAGTCTACCTCTTTAACTAATTGCGCGATCGCTTTTCCCGATATTGGTTCGCTCCAATCTGCTGCTATCTCCGCAAGAGGGACGAGGACAAAAGCTCTTTCCTTCATACGGGGATGAGGAATCTGAAGGTTAGGAGTATTTAACACCAAATGATCGTACAATAATAGATCTAAATCTAACGTTCTTGCTCCCCATCTTTCGGTGCGTACCCTGCCAAATTGCAATTCTACTGCTTGGAGTAAGAATAAGAATTCTTCCGGAGTTTGTTGGACTTCCAGCACGGCACAGCCATTAAAATAATCTGGTTGTGGTGGTCCTACTGGCTTAGTTCGATACCAACTAGAAGTAGTTATTAAATTTATACCCGGAATTTCATCTAGTAACTGAAGAGAATCTTCCAAGGTATTGAGAGAATTACCGAGATTACTACCGAGAGCGATCGCGCATTTTGCCATTTTTAGATTGCATTGTTCAACTAGATCTATGAATTACAGTTTTGGGTCTTACTTGCATTTTAAGAAATAAAGTTTATCTTACTTACAATAGTCAATAACATTTTCCGCTTATTTCATTTTGGAAGATAAAATTCCAAAGCTTAGATTTATGTCACGTCCTATCTATCTCGACTGTCACTCCACTACTCCGGTAGATCCGCAGGTGCTAGAAGCAATGCTTCCTTATTTCACCGAACGCTTTGGTAACCCTTCCAGCATTACTCACGCGTATGGTTGGGAAGCAGAAGCTGCAGTCAAACAAGCACGTCAAACTATCGCCGATGCCATTAACGCCACTCCCGAAGAAATCGTCTTTACTAGTGGCGCGACAGAAGCTAATAACTTGGCGATTAAAGGCGTAGCAGAAGCCTATTTTAATCGAGGAAGACACATCGTTACAGTCCAAACCGAACATCGAGCCGTTCTCGATCCTTGTAAATATTTAGAAAGTCTCGGCTTTGAAGTCACTTATCTACCAGTCAACAGCGATGGCTTAATCGACCTAAAACAGCTAGAACAAACACTTCGTGCTGATACTATTTTAGTTTCTGTCATGGCTGCCAATAACGAAATTGGAGTATTACAACCACTGACAGAAATAGGCAAGATCTGTCGCACTCATCAAGTTTTATTGCATACTGATGCGGCTCAAGCGATCGCCAAAATTCCTCTCGATGTAGAAGGCATGAACATCGATTTAATGTCCCTAACAGCGCACAAAGTTTATGGTCCCAAAGGCATAGGCGCACTATACATCCGTCGCCGCAACCCTAGAGTCCGCCTTGCTTCGCAAATTCAAGGGGGAGGACAAGAAAGAGGCATGAGATCTGGAACTCTCTATACTCCTCAAATCGTCGGTTTTGCTAAAGCAGTGGAACTGGGATTGAGCCAAATGGCATCAGAATCTCAACATCAGCTACAATTAAAACAGCGTCTTTGGTCTCAAGTGAGTCAACTAGAAGGAATTCATCTTAACGGACATCCTACCCAGCGGCTTCCTGGGAATCTAAATATTAGTGTTGAAGGAGTAGACGGTTCGGCTTTACTCCTAGGATTGCAGCCAACGGCAGCCGTATCTTCTGGTTCGGCTTGTTCTTCTACCTCTACCACCCCTTCTCACGTTCTCACCGCTTTAGGACATTCTGAAAAGTTAGCTTATGCATCCCTGCGCTTTGGGATTGGCAGATTTAATACAGCAGAAGAAATAGATAAAGTAGCCAAAGAAGCTATTTCCACCATTCAATCTCTGCGTCAAGCAAACAATTTTAGCAACACCTCGCACTCGTTGCACCGCCTGTAAATGGGCCTTTTTTCGGCATTTTATACCTCAATCGACTTTAACCCAATTAATCTTACTTGAGAAATTCCTTGTCAAAAGTTGTTTTTTGAGGTTATATTCAGGTTAAAATTTCTCATAGAACACCACTGCAATTTTGTGGTGGAGTAGAAGTATAGTCTCCCCTTCTAGCCCGGGCAAAGCGAACGCTAGATGTTGCGCAAAGTTTGCTAAATCCAAGAAGCTGTAAGTAAATTTTAGCCGCAGCTGACTTCCAGCCAACTTTAACTTTCAGATTTGACCTCATATTTTGGTTTTTCCGTTAAGTGAGGGAGACATCCTCGAAAGGAAAAGCAACCAACTCGTAAACCAGGCGAGTTAAGCAAAGATAAAACTCAGCACTCTGTTTTTCTGTGGTGCTGGGAAATAGTTTCTAAAACTTACATGAAATTTCACTTGATTATTTCTACATTTTCTTGGTTAAGCAAAGTTGACAGACACAGCGATTAGGTGTCTCAACCTGCAAAAAAAGTTTTGAGGACAATGAATTAATGCCAAAGCAAATTATTATCGCAGAACAGCATCACATTGCTGCCGTTTTTTGGGAAGATCAAATACAAGAAATCGTCGTTGCCACTGGCAATCAACAAGTAGGCGATATCTACCTCGGTGTTGTCGAAAACGTTATTCCAGGCATAGATGCTGCCTTTGTTAATATCGGTGATGCGGAACGCAACGGTTTTATTCACGTTACTGACCTCGGTCCCCTGCGTTTGAAAAAAACTGCTGGCGCAATCACCGAACTATTAACTCCTCAACAGAAAGTCTTGGTTCAAGTCATGAAAGAACCAACAGGTAACAAAGGACCGAGACTTACTGGGAACATTACTCTCCCAGGTCGTTATCTAGTGTTAATGCCAGATGGAAAAGGAGTTAAATTATCCCGACGAATTAAAGATGATGTCGAACGCAGCCGTCTCAGAGCCTTGGCTATCTTGATCAAACCCGCAGGGATGGGTTTGTTGGTGCGTACGGAAGCCGAAGGAAAAGCCGAAGAGGCAATTATGGAGGATTTAGAGTTCCTGCAAAAACAGTGGGAAGCGATTCAGTACCAAGCAAGCTACACTAAACCTCCAATCTTGCTTAACCGCGACGATGACTTTATTCAACGGGTCTTGCGGGATATGTACTCTGCTGATGTCAATACCATCATGGTCGATTCTCAGGCAGGGGTGAAGCGAGTCAAACAACAGTTAATGAATTGGAGTGGCGGTCGTTCTCCCCAAGGAGTATTTATTGACTATCACCGCGAACGCCAATCAATTTTAGAATATTATCGCGTTAATGCAGCTATCCGCGAAGCACTCAAACCACGGGTAGAACTTCCCTCTGGCGGTTACATTATCATTGAACCGACCGAAGCTTTAACTGTCATCGATGTAAACTCTGGCTCCTTTACTCGTTCTGCCACTGCGAGAGAGACGGTTTTGTGGACTAATAGCGAAGCAGCTACGGAAATCGCCCGTCAGTTACGCTTGCGTAATATCGGTGGCGTGATTATTGTAGACTTCATCGATATGGATTCGCGGCGCGACCAACTAAAGTTACTCGAGCATTTTGATAAAGCTCTTAAAGGAGACAAAGCTAGACCCCAAATTGCCCAATTATCCGAACTCGGTTTAGTCGAATTAACGCGCAAACGTCAAGGCAAAAATATCTACGAATTATTCGGTCAAAACTGTCCTACTTGTGCTGGTTTAGGGCATTTAGTGCATCTGCCAGGTAAATTTGAGGGAGAATCATTGGAGACACCTCCAATTAATCCCCCTACCATTATTCCCAGTCCAATCGATAAATACCCTCAAGAAGAGTTTGCCGACTCATCCATAGATTTTAACTATGATAGTACTCCTCAACAATTAGAATTGCTCAATCATCCTAACTATCAAGAGCAAGGAGGTCCTAATAATCGTCGTCGCCGCCGCCGTCGTATCAACGACCTCTTGATGAAGGAGGATGTAGTAGAGTCGGAAGTTACTAACTCAAGAGACTTAGAAAGCGAAGCAAATACTTATCCGAGTGAAGAACGCAAATCGAGAACACCAACTCGTTCTATACGGCGAGAGGAAGTCAATCTTGAAAAAGTAACGGTAGAAATGACGGAGTTGGAACAAGAAGTCTATGCTTTAATGGGAGTATCGCCTTTAGTTCGTACAGATCGGACATTTAAAGACCCAAAATCGGTTTTAGTCTATCTCAAAACTCCAGGACAAGACGATACCGATACGGCAATTACTTCTGACGAACAACCTAATTTAGAGCCAACTAATTCTGAAGAAGAGACAGAACTAAAATTAGAAAATGAGGACGCTTATAATAGTCGCCGTCGTCGTCGCCGTCGTTCTTCAGCCCAAAAAGAAGTGCCAGTATAAGCGGTTATTATTTAACAGTGAAGAATGATCGATTCTGCGCGCACCGCGACTTTTTGCCCGAGTTTTGCGGAAAAGATATACTTCTGGCTGGAGTAGATGAGGTAGGACGAGGAGCGTTGTTTGGTCCGGTAGTAGCGGCAGCAATAGTTCTACCTCTATCTGCCTTGCCCGAGTTAATCAAAATTGGGGTAAAAGACAGTAAACAGTTATCTGCCTACAGGCGAGAAAAGTTAGTCAAGCCCATTCAAGAAGTAGTAGCCAATTGGCAACTTAGTTACGCGACCGTTAGAGAAATTGATGAGCTGAACATTTTGCAGGCATCTATATTAGCTATGAAACGAGCTGTGCTTCAACTTGAGGTAAAGCCAGCAATTTGCTTGGTGGATGGGAGCGTGCCAATTCCTGAATTATCGATCTTGCAAAAAACCATAGTTAAAGGAGATTGTCGCTCGAGCGCGATCGCGGCTGCTAGCATTCTTGCTAAGGTATGGCGAGACAATTGGATTGCCTCTCTAGCAGTGCAATATCCTCAGTACGATCTAACAGCGAACAAGGGTTATCCTACCAAAAAACATCGTCTTGCTCTGAAGCAATTCGGACCTTGTTCGGAACATCGTTTTTCATTTCGTCCCTGTCGCTTTCGAGACTAGTACCGCTGCGCAGAAGTCACGCATGCAAAAGTGGAATGGTAGCTTTATTTCCACTATTTTCACTAACTTGTACTAAGTAAGTCGGTGGGAATAAACCAAACTATGTTACGAAAACATAAACACGCTTGACACCTTTACCAATAACCAATAACCAAAGACAAATGAGAATCTTCGCCAGTTAGCTTTATTCGTGTCGATCTACTTAGGTTAAGCCAAAATCTGTCGATAAATTTGTATCAGAAACTTCTCGTTCTTGTTTGGCTTCTTTGGTTGCCCATTGACGGTAATCTTTAAGGAGTTGACTGACCAACTTCTGTTTAATTCTGACTAAAACACTTTTCAGTAGTCTATTGCCCGCCATTTCTAACCAAGGCTTTGGTGTCAACCTTAACGCAGGAGGCAACTCTACTTTTACTTCTAAATCTGCTTGACCTTGAAGGGAGGTTGTTCCTCGGTCGTTTTCAGGATATAGTATCCCTTTCAGCTGAAGTGAAAAGCGTCGATCTATGTAGTCAACGCCTTTTATTTCACAATCTTCTGATTTTAAGTAGACAATCCCTTTAGCACCAGCCCAAACTTTGAGAATGACAATTGGTTGAAAATGATACATTTCCATAAAATTAATGGGACGCATTTTCAATTCATACCTTTCCTCGGATAATTGCTGCATTAATTGAGGATTGGCGATCGCCTTAACCAAACGTTGAGGCTGGCGCAGATAGTGCTGAATGGGAATTTCTTCGTCTTCTATCGGTATTTGTACTGATTCAGTAGCTTTAAAACGTACGTACATAAAAAACACTAAGCTCTAGTTGCTTTATTAATTTTAAGTTACATTTCTTCAAAAATACTTTAAGAGTGAAAATTTATACTTTTGGTAAGTTTTTTTGTCTGCCAAACAATTTAGCATTTATCCTGCTTATGACAGTTGCCATTGCCTATCTAGGACCCACGGGTACTAATTCCGAAACAGCAGCTTTAGTTTACGCTAATTGGTTAGCCCAAAACAAAGGACAAAAAGCAATTTTATATCCTTATCCAAGTATCGCTCTTGCCATACGTTCGGTAGTGCAACAAGAAACCGATTTAGCAGTAGTTCCCGTAGAAAATTCGATCGAGGGAAGTGTAGCGAGCACTCTGGATATTCTTTGGCAGTTGGAGGAGATCGAGATTATTCAGGGATTAATTCTTCCCATTGCTCATGCTTTACTTTCTTGCGGTTCCTCTCTCGAACAGATCGTAACTGTCTATTCTCATCCTCAAGCCCTCGCTCAGTGCCAAAAATGGCTGGAGCGTTATCTACCTTCGATTGAGCTGGTGCCGACTAATTCTACTACAGAAGCTTTGCATTATTTGAAAGATAACCCAACTGCTGGGGCGATCGCTTCTCCTAGAGCTTCAGAACTATATCAAATTCCAATTCTGAGAAATTACATCAATGATTATCCAGATAACTGTACCCGTTTTTGGATTTTAGGTCTCACCTCAAACGAACACGGTAGTCATCTTTCTTTAGCCTTTAGCTTGCCTGAAAATATTCCTGGAGCATTGGTGAAACCACTTCAAGTTTTCGCTCAAAGAGGAATTAACATGAGCAAAATTGAATCTCGACCAACTAAACGTTCTCTGGGCGAGTATATCTTTTTTATCGATATAGAGGGCAATTTAAACGATCCTTCGATTCAAAATGCTTTAGCTGAATTATCTCGATATACAGAAGAATTAAAAATTTTTGGTAATTATGATGTTTGGCAAAGCGCTGCACGGGGCTTAAAAATAGAAAATGGCTAAAAAGATAACCAAGATTTTTTGCAGTTAATCTAAAGCATCTTTTAGTGCAGTGCGAGCTGCTAGATGATTGCGAGTAGAGGTTAGTATTTCTGCTTCTCTACGTAAGCGAGCAGAAGTATCCTGGGTTTCTAAAAGTGTTTGTTGCTCCGAAGCTACTCCATAAAGATTACTTGCCACCCAGTAAGACAATTCAATCGGCAATTGAGGCAAATCGTCGGGAAGCTCAATTTTTTGCTCGGTGAGTTTTGCAGATAAGTGCACTACATCTCGTAATAAATTTTCCACCTCTTTTGCCATCGGTCTCAAGTCTTCTGTCGGTGGCTTATCTTCGATCCATTCTACCAGTCCAACTCGATAAGGCTTTTCCCTTATATACTCAAGTACCCTAAATCTTTGTTGTCCAATGGTCACCATTTTCATGCGATCGTCGGGTAGACGCTGAAAATGAATAATTTCAGCACAACAACCGACATCAGCTATTTCTCCTGTAGTTTGGTCGAGCATCAATACTCCAAAACGACGGTCATATTCCAGAATCGTATTCATCATGATTCTGTAGCGAAATTCAAAAATATGTAAGGGAAGGGGACGACCTGGAAATAAAACTACTTCAGGAAGGGGAAATAGTGGAAGTTCTCGAACAGCAATAGAGGAAGAAGATGCCATTTCAGCTTAAATTACGCCTAAATCCTTCTCTTTTACTTTAACGGATTTTTTAAGGAGAGGATAGTAAAACAAACCCTTGGATTTCCAAGGGTTTTAAAAGATACTTTACCTATCTGGCAGTTAAGCAGTTATAAAGCTTATAATTTTACCTCGATGTCAACCCCTGCAGGTAAATCCAATTTCATCAGCGCATCAATGGTTTTTGAAGAAGGCTGATATATATCAATAATACGGCGATGAGTACGAGTCTCAAAATGTTCTCGCGAGTCTTTGTCTACATGGGGCGATCGCAGCAGGCAGTAGATTTTTCGTTTAGTAGGTAAGGGAATCGGACCAATAGCGGTAGCATTGGTTCGGTTCGCCGTATCGACAATCTTTTCGCAGGATGTATCGAGTAAGCGTCGGTCAAAAGCCTTCAGGCGAATTCGGATTTTTTGTTGCTGAATCGTTGCCATATCTTTAGTTGTCAAGGTTCAGAAGTTTTAAAAATTAGCGATGGACTAACTGACATAAAATAGGAGCAGCAAAGCCGATCTAGAATTGATTACTTGTCTGCTCCTGCGTATTAAATTGGTTGTCCTACTTAATAATCTTAGAGACTACTCCCGCACCGATAGTGCGACCGCCTTCTCTGATCGCAAAGCGCATTCCTTGTTCGATCGCGATCGGATTAATTAGTTCTACGGTCATTTTGATACGGTCTCCAGGCATAACCATTTCTACTGAACTGCCATCGTCAGCAGTATAGTCTTTGATCGTGCCAGTTACGTCAGTAGTACGTACGTAGAACTGAGGACGATAGTTGCGGAAGAAAGGAGTGTGACGACCGCCTTCTTCTTTGGTAAGTACGTAAACTTCTCCCTCAAATTGAGTATGAGGAGTGATCGAACCGGGTTTGGCAATTACCATACCCCGCTCAATATCAGTCTTCTGGATACCTCGCAGTAAAAGACCAACGTTATCACCAGCCATACCTTCATCTAAGGTCTTTTGGAACATTTCTACCCCAGTTACGGTAGTACTGCGAGTATCTCTGATTCCTACCAGTTCAACTGTTTCGCCAACCTTAACCTTACCGCGCTCGATCCTACCCGTGGCAACAGTACCGCGACCAGTAATGGAGAAAACGTCTTCCACTGCCATCAAGAAAGGCTTATCAATTTCACGTTCTGGAGTAGGAATGTAAGCATCGACTTCATCCATGAGTTTATAGATTTTATCAACCCACTCATTGTCACCCCTTTTAATATTAGGATTCGAAGTCAAAGCCTCTAAAGCTAAAAGTGCCGAACCGGAAACGATAGGAATGTCATCCCCTGGAAAATCATACTCGGTCAGTAATTCCCGTACTTCCAGCTCTACGAGTTCTAGTAGTTCTTCATCATCTACCTGATCTTGCTTGTTGAGGAAGACCACCAAGCTGGGAACTCCTACTTGTTTGGCAAGCAGAATATGCTCCCGAGTTTGAGGCATGGGTCCATCAGCAGCAGAAACTACCAAAATGGCACCATCCATCTGGGCTGCCCCAGTAATCATGTTTTTCACGTAGTCAGCGTGACCGGGACAGTCAACGTGAGCATAGTGTCTAGTGTCAGTTTGATATTCTACGTGAGCTGTATTAATCGTGATGCCCCGTGCTTTTTCTTCAGGAGCCGCATCGATTTCGTCGTATTTTTTAGCTTTTGCCTTACCTTCAGCTGCCAGAGTTAGCGTAATTGCTGCTGTTAATGTGGTTTTACCGTGGTCGACGTGACCAATCGTGCCTATATTAACGTGTTCTTTAGTCCGTTCAAATTTTGCGCGTGCCATGAATGATCTATTCCTTTTCTATTTATGCGTTCCCTTTGCTTTTAGCAATAATTGCCTCTGCCACATTACGAGGCACTTCTTCGTAGTTACTGAACTCCATCGAAAAGATACCGCGACCTTGAGTTTTGGAGCGGATATCAGTGGCATAACCAAACATTTCTGCCAAAGGTACTTTAGCAGATACTTTTGCTTGACCTTCTTCGGAGTTCATGCCTTCGATATTGCCTCGACGAGAGTTAAGGTCACCCATTACATCTCCCAAAAATTCCTCTGGGACTTCTACCTCAACTTTCATCATCGGCTCTAATAATACCGGCGATGCTTTCATCGCTGCATTCCGAATTGCCATCGAACCAGCAATTTTAAATGCCATTTCGGAAGAATCTACTTCGTGGTAGGAACCATCCACCAACATGACTTTAACATCGATGAGGGGATATCCAGCTAATATACCGGATTCACAGCTTTCTTTAATACCTTGTTCCACGGCGGGTATATATTCTTTGGGAATAGCACCACCAACAATTTTCGAGACAAATTCAAAACCAGATGTTGGTTCTCCTGGTTGCACTTCAATCACTACATGACCGTATTGACCTTTACCGCCACTCTGACGAATAAACTTGCCTTCAGCGTTGGTTGCTTTACGAATAGTTTCGCGGTAAGCAACTTGGGGTTTTCCTACGTTGGCTTCCACCTTAAATTCTCGCAGCATCCGGTCGACAAGAATTTCCAAATGTAATTCCCCCATACCGGCAATAACGGTTTGGTTAGTCTCCGAATCAGTGCTCACGCGGAAGGTGGGATCTTCATCGGATAAAGCCTGCAGGGCTTTGGATAATTTTTCCATATCGCCCTTGGTTTTGGGTTCTACCGCAACCGAAATTACCGGTTCGGGAATGTAGAGAGACTCGAGAATGATGGGATTGGCTTCGTCACAAAGGGTATCTCCTGTCGACGTATCCTTTAAGCCAATGGCAGCACCTAAATCTCCTGCTCTTAGCTCATCGACTTCAATCCGGTCATTGGACTTCAAGACAATGAGACGAGAAACTCTTTCTTTCTTCTGCTTGGTAGCGTTGTAAACATAGCTACCCTTTTGCAAAATTCCAGAATAAACTCGAAGGAAAGTTAGACGACCATAGGGATCGGAAGCAATTTTGAAAGCAAGAGCAGCCAACGGTTCGTCGTCATCGGATTTTCTAATAGCCTCTGTTCCGTCGGGTAATGTTCCCTTAATCGCGGGCACTTCAGTAGGAGCGGGTAAATAATCTACCACTGCATCTAATAGCAGTTGAACTCCTTTGTTTTTAAAAGCAGAGCCACAGAGCAAAGGTACTATCGAACCTTCAATCGTGCCTTTACGCAGGGCCAACTTAATTTCTTCCTCGGTAAATTCCTCTTCCATCATGAATTTTTCGAGGAGTTGTTCATCTGTTTCTGCTACTGCTTCAATCAATTTGGCACGATATTCTGCCGCCTGTTCTGTTAATTGTTTGGGAATTTCATTATCCTCTATCTCTTTGCCGAGATCGTCTTTATAGATCTTGGCACGCATGCGTACCAAGTCAATAATTCCTTGGAAATCGTTCTCGCTACCAATAGGAATTTGGATGGGTATGGCATTAGCTCTGAGACGGTCTTTAATTTGTTCGTATACTTTAAAGAAGTTAGCCCCCGTACGATCCATCTTGTTGACAAAAGCAATCCGAGGCACCCGATATCGATCGGCCTGTCTCCACACTGTTTCTGATTGAGGCTGTACGCCACCAACTGAACAAAATACAGCGATTACACCATCGAGTACTCGCATCGAGCGTTCTACTTCAATAGTGAAATCTACGTGTCCTGGCGTATCAATAATATTAACTTTATGATCTTTCCAACTGGTGCTGATAGCTGCAGCAGTAATAGTAATTCCTCGCTCCTGCTCTTGCTCCATCCAGTCCATCGTTGCTGTACCTTCATGGACTTCACCCAGTTTGTGAGCGATACCAGTGTAGAACAAGATCCTTTCAGTTGTTGTTGTTTTGCCCGCGTCTATATGAGCCGCGATGCCTATATTGCGTACCCGTTCTAGCGGGATGCTACGTGCCACAGATACCTCCTTAAGTCTTGCAGGGCAAGTTTTTAAACTTTTACTATTTATTTACACTATTTACAATTCTATACTTTTAATCGTTAAAATTAGACGGCAGCATTTAAACACTGCATGCCGCTATTTTTGTTACTACCAGTGTTTGTGAATCTAGAGGCAACTAGCTTGACTGTTAGTATCTATAGTGGGCAAAAGCTTTGTTCGCTTCTGCCATACGGTGGGTTTCCTCTCTTTTTTTGATCGCGCCTCCAGTTTCATTGGCAGCATCCATAATTTCATTGGCTAGCTTGCTTGCCATAGTACGACCGCCGCGAGTGCGAGCAAAGTGGATGAGCCAGCGCAGTGCCAGAGTAGTACCGCGAGAAGATTTTACTTCCATAGGTACTTGGTAAGTTGCACCCCCAACTCGGCGAGCTTTTACTTCGACTAGAGGAGTAATATTTTTGACAGCTTGCTCGAATAGTTCTAAAGGATCGTTTCCTGTCCTTTGTTCAACTGTCTTGAGAGCATCATAAACAATGCCAGCAGCGAGAGATTTTTTCCCAGAACTCATGACTCGCCTAATAGTCATGCTAATTAGACGACTATTGTAAATAGGGTCTGGAGGAACGGTACGTTTTTTAGTTACTGTGCGACGAGACATTATATTTATTTACAATTAATTCTATAAAACTATACACTACAGTTATGTTTTGTAAGACAATCTCTTTTTTCTTTCATCCTAATTGACATTCCAACTTTAATTTTCGTGGAAAAACTCCATCAAACAACAATAGGAGATAATGCTTTTCATTAAAAATGGCATCCCGATCTTGGTTGGAGTCAAAAAAAGTGGATGCCTTGGGCTGTCTCAGTTATCTAATAAGGACACCGACCAAGTTAATCGTTTATTTAGGACGTTTGGTTCCATATTTGGAACGACCTTGGCGTCTATCTTTAACTCCAGTAGCGTCTAAAGTTCCGCGAATTATATGATACCTTACCCCAGGTAAATCTTTGACCCGACCGCCCCGAATCAGGACTACAGAGTGTTCTTGCAAATTGTGTCCGATACCCGGAATATAAGCCGTTACCTCAAATCCAGAAGTCAGACGAACTCTGGCTACTTTTCTAAGAGCAGAGTTGGGTTTTTTAGGTGTGGTTGTATATACTCTCGTACATACGCCACGACGCTGCGGGCATTCTTTGAGTGCAGGAGATTTAGTTTTTTTCTGAATTTTACTGCGTTCGCTCCGGATTAATTGCTGAATAGTGGGCATGGGTGATGTATAAACGCGATAAGATCTTCTCTCGACACGAGCAAGAGAGTAGACAAATTCCTATGATACACAGTTATTCTCGTATTCGTCAATAGCTAAAATCTATTTTTTTTAAGTTTAAAAAAGCAAAGCTTATTTGCCTAGTTTTTACTAGTACCTATTGCAGTAACTAATAAATTAGTTGATAGCGAAGGAGAGACCACAGCTACAGGTATTGATAGCATTGGGATTTTGAAACCGAAATCCTCCTCCCATCAAATCTTCTGAATAGTCCAACTTTAAACCGCGAACAGAAGAATATGATAGTTCGTCTACTACCACATAAATATCTTGACTTTCATAGATAAGATCGCCTCGAGCATTATTACCAAAAGAATTACTTGTTCGAGAATGCTCTTCTAATTCTAGGCTATAAAATAAGCCAGAACAGCCCCCCTCTTTTACACGCAATCGGAATAAACTGTCTGGCTGGTTACGACTCATTTGGACGCGTTTAATTTCTGTTGCTGCAGCTTGACTGATATGAATCATACAAATCTGAAAGAGAATCTTGGCTCATTTAACTATTGAGCCAATGCTACAGCAAAATGTAATTATTTGTTAATATAAAGTGTAGGTATCTGTTACGTAGTCTGTCGAGAGTAGTCGTCTTGGAAACGAATAATATCGTCTTCTCCTAAATATTCTCCATTTTGTACTTCGATCAAGACTAATTTGATTACACCTGGATTTTCTAAGCGGTGAGCAGTGCACTGGGGAACATAAGTTGACTGATTACTGCTAAGAATCATTTCGCGATCGCCACAAACAACCTTAGCGGTACCGGAGACAACAATCCAGTGTTCGCTACGATGGTGGTGCATCTGAAGACTAAGACGGTGACCGGGATTTACCTCGATTCGCTTGATTTTGTATCCTTTACCCTCTTCTAAAGTAGTAAAAGAACCCCAGGGTCTTATTTCTGTAGCAGCAATTCCTGATTGAACGAAAGATTCTGGTAAATCTAATTTGCTGTCCCGAGCAATTTTTGTAGTTTGCGGCATAATTTTTCTGACAAAATCTGTATATATTATTTCGGTCTTGACCTAAATTGAGAGATCAACTACAACCTAAGCAAAAGATAGCAAACAAATCTTTCAATCGAAATCGGTATACTTCCCAAATCCTGTCATCTACATCAAATCTTCATAATAAGAGAGTTTTCTGTGCCAGAATTTACATTTTGGCTTGGTTTTTCTGGCTAAAGTTGAGGTTATACCAAGTATAAACACATACGTTTATTTATGTATCGGGCTATCCAAGACTAAGTTTTTCAGTTTTTGGTTAAGTATTTTTACGAACGGAGCTGAGATTAAAAATGTTTTTTTAAATTTTTACTGTTTGACTCGCTCGTTCGGTCCAATTAAATTTAGATTGGAACTAATTACCGCTCGTCACCAGTTCGCACAAATTATAAAGTTTAGTTGGGTTCAGCTATTTCCTATAATGTAGCTAGTCTATCCCTGACAGCAAAAGCAAAAATGTCAGAGCAAATAAATATTTTCTTGGCGTGCAGCTAAATCTAGTAAGAGCAATATAAGATAATTATCTTAGTGTTATTGGAGATGATTATAACTTTAGACAAAATTCTTTTAAAGTAACTATAAAGCAAGTATGTAAATCATTACGCCTAATACACCTAACCAATAAAAATTGACATTGATAGGCCAGACATAGTCAATTTCCAAAAACTAAAACAAGCTATCAATGAAAATCAAGAATCTACGAGTTTACGTACGAGTCTACGGAAAATTATTTGGCTCGGGTAACATTCGCTAACCCTTGCATCATAGAGGTGTCGTTTTCTTGATTATGGTTGGTGAAGCGCTCTAAAACTAAGTTCATTAATAATCAACCAAAGAGACTAACACAATTTTAATACCCATTGCATCTCTAACAAAAAAACAAATATGAACGAACAACAAGTAATGGCAAAAAAAATTAACAATGTAACAATTAGACAACAAAAAAGTAGATCGAGCTCCACTAAGCCCTTTCAGGGTCAGCGTTGGCTGGTTGAAGAAAGGGATGCCTGTGGTGTTGGTTTCATAGCTTATCGGGATGGTCGCGCTACTCACAAGCTCATCGAACAAGCCTTGCTAGCATTAGACTGCATGGAGCATAGAGGAGCTTGTAGTGCCGATCGCGACTCGGGGGATGGTTCGGGATTGATGACTGCTTTACCCCATAAGTTGTTCCAATCCTGGTTTGAGGAAAACAACTTAACTATGCCAGACCCCCAAGAGTGGGGCGTGGGTATGGTGTTTTTACCCAAAGACGAGCAAAAAGCAGCTGAATGTAAAGTTTTTATAGAAGATGTAATTAAAGCAGAAAATTTGACTGTCCTCGGCTGGAGAGAAGTTCCGGTTAAGCCTAAAGTTTTGGGCATACAAGCCAGAGAAAATCAACCTCAAATCGAGCAGCTTTTTGTTACTTCTCCTGAGAAACTGGCAGGAGATGCTTTAGATCGCAAGCTCTACATTGCTCGTTCCCGCGTAGGTAAAAAGCTAGCAGACGATTTCTACATTTGTTCTTTTTCTTGTCGCACAATCGTTTACAAAGGCATGGTGCGAGCGGCGATTTTGGGCACATTTTATGCGGATCTGCAAAATCCAAATTACGAGAGTGCATTTGCAGTTTATCACCGTCGTTTTAGCACCAACACCATGCCCAAATGGCCTTTCGCTCAACCGATGCGCTTGTTAGGACACAACGGAGAAATTAATACTTTATTGGGCAATATAAATTGGATGGCAGCGCGGGAGCTAAATTTGGAAGTTCCCGGTTGGACTAAAGAAGAATTAGAAGGACTTACCCCCATCGTTAATACAGATAACAGCGATTCCTATAACTTAGATAGTGTTATGGAGTTGCTGGTAAGAACTGGTCGAAGTCCTCAAGAAGCGGCAATGATTCTCGTACCAGAAGCCTATCAAAATCAGCCCGACCTCAAGCAGTATCCGGAAATTGTCGATTTCTACGATTATTACAGCGGCGTGCAAGAGCCTTGGGATGGTCCGGCATTGTTAGTGTTCAGCGATGGCAAGACTGTCGGTGCTACCCTAGATCGTAACGGTTTGCGTCCCGCTCGCTACTGCATTACTAAGGATGGTTATATAGTGGTAGCTTCCGAAGCCGGAGTGGTAAATCTACCGGAAGCAGAAATAATTGAAAAGGGTAGACTGGGACCGGGGCAAATGATTGCTGTGGATTTCCAGACCCAAGAAGTTCTCAAAAACTGGGAGATCAAGCAGCGAATTGCCCAGCAAAAGCCCTACGGGCAGTGGGTTAACCAACATCGTCAAATAATAGAGCTCCAAGAGTTTGTCCAACAAACCCAATTAGAAGCATCGGAGTTAGTACGTCTGCAAACGGCTTTTGGTTATACGGCAGAGGATGTGGAAATAATTATCCAACCGATGGCAACCGACGGAAAAGAGCCGACTTACTGTATGGGAGATGATGTTCCCCTGGCAGTACTATCAGATAAGCCTCGTTTACTCTACGATTACTTTAAACAACGCTTTGCCCAGGTAACGAACCCACCGATCGATCCTCTGCGAGAAAAGTTGGTGATGTCTTTAAATATGCAGCTTGGGGTAAAAGGAAATTTATTAAATTTAAAACCAGAAGATGCTCATTTATTAAAGTTAGAAACTCCCATTCTTAATGAAGAGGAATTAGCATCGATCGAAGCTTCAGCCTTCAATATAAAAGAACTGTCTACTCTTTACCCAATTACCACGGGACCGGAAGGGTTAGAAGTGGCAGTTAGAGAGCTTTGTCGTCAAGCAGCCGCAGCAGTAGACGCAGGAGCAGAGATTATTATTCTTAGCGATCGCCCCTGGCGCACCTCCGGCGACCGCACTAGAGATTGCATTAGAGAAGAATGCAGCTATATTCCCCCACTGTTGGCTGTTGGCGCAGTACATCACTATCTAATCGACAACGGCTTGAGGCTCAAGGCTTCCCTGATTGTAGACACGGCTCAATGCTGGAGTACCCATCACTTCGCCTGTCTGCTCGGTTACGGGGCCTCGGCAGTATGCCCCTACTTAGCCCTAGAAACAGTAAGAGCCTGGTGGAGCGATCCCAAAACGCAGAACCTAATGCAGAATGGCAAAATAGAGCAAATATCTGTCGAAGTAGCTCAAAAACGCTATCGATCTTCAGTAGAAGCAGGATTGCTCAAAATTCTCTCGAAGATGGGCATTTCTTTACTGTCTTCTTATCACGGCGCACAGATTTTTGAAGCTTTGGGACTTGGTCCGGAGTTGATTGAGTTAGCCTTTAAAGGGACTACTTCTCGTTTGGGAGGCTTAACCATAGCCGAACTCGCCCAAGAAGTAGTCACCTTCCACAGTCGTGCCTTTCCTCAACTACAGAGTAAAAAGCTAGAGAACTTTGGCTTTATTAAATACAAGCGGGGGGGTGAATATCATATCAACTCGCCCGAAATGGCAAAGGCATTGCACAAGGCAGTAGATTCCGGGCAATACGACCATTACGAAATTTATAAGCAACAGCTAAAAGGACGACCCGTCACCGCCTTAAGAGATTTATTAGATTTGAGTAGCGATCGCTCATCGATTCCTATCGAAGAAGTAGAACCAGTAGAAGAGATTGTCAAACGCTTCTGTACGGGTGGTATGTCTCTTGGGGCTTTATCGAGAGAAGCTCATGAAACTCTAGCGATCGCCATGAACCGTATTAGCGGCAAATCTAACTCCGGCGAAGGAGGAGAAGACCCAGTCCGGTATAAAGTTCTCGATGATGTAGACGAACGGGGTAATTCTCCCACTCTACCTCACCTGAAAGGATTAAAAAATGGCGATACAGCTAGTTCTGCAATTAAACAGGTAGCTTCCGGTCGCTTTGGCGTGACTCCAGAATACCTGATGAGTGCCAAACAGCTAGAAATTAAGATCGCGCAAGGGGCAAAACCGGGTGAGGGGGGACAATTACCGGGTAAAAAAGTCAGTGCTTATATCGCCATGCTACGGCGGTCTAAACCAGGTGTTACCCTTATCTCTCCTCCACCACACCACGACATTTATTCTATCGAAGATCTCGCTCAATTAATCTTCGACCTGCATCAGATCAATCCTCAGGCAAAGGTATCGGTCAAATTGGTAGCAGAAATTGGCATCGGTACTGTTGCTGCTGGAGTAGCTAAAGCCAATGCCGATATCATTCAAATTTCCGGTCATGAAGGGGGAACTGGTGCATCGCCTTTGAGTTCGATCAAACACGCTGGGGCACCTTGGGAACTGGGATTGACTGAAGTACATCGGGTACTGATGGAAAATCAATTGCGCGATCGCGTCATCCTGAGGGCTGACGGAGGCTTGAGAACTGGTTGGGATGTAGTCATGGCAGCTTTAATGGGAGCGGAAGAATATGGCTTCGGTTCCATCGCCATGATTGCTGAAGGTTGTATTATGGCGCGAGTCTGCCACCTGAACACCTGTCCCGTAGGCGTGGCTACTCAACAAGAAAAATTGCGGCAGCGTTTTACGGGCATTCCCGAACATGTCGTTAACTTCTTCTACTTTGTTGCTGAAGAAGTACGTTCTCTTCTAGCTAGATTAGGTTATCGTTGCTTGGAAGATATTATCGGTCGTAGCGATTTACTTACTTACAATCGCGATGTTAGCCTAACCAAAACTAATGCCCTAACTTTGGATTGTCTGCTCAATCTACCTAACACTAGAGAAGATCGCAGTTGGCTCAAACATGAGAACGTACACAGTAATGGGTTTGTCTTAGATGACGATTTACTTGGAGATGCAGACATTGCCGCCGCTATTCGCAATCAAGGTGCAGTTAGCAAACAGGTGAAGCTCGTCAACACCGATCGCACTGTAGGGGCAAGAATTGCTGGTGTAATAGCCCAAAAATACGGTAATAATGGCTTTGAAGGAGAGATTACCCTCAATTTTCAGGGTGCTGCCGGGCAGAGTTTCGGTGCCTTCAATCTCCCGGGTATGAAAATGAGCCTTAAAGGAGAAGCCAATGACTATGTAGGGAAAGGCATGCACGGTGGAGAAATTATTATTACTCCTCCCGAGTCAGCTACCTACGATCCTGCAGTCAACGTGATTATCGGCAATACCTGCTTGTATGGTGCAACCGGAGGAGTTCTTTACGCCAATGGAAGAGCGGGAGAACGTTTTGCAGTCCGTAATTCTTTGGGTAAGGCAGTAATTGAGGGAGCAGGCGACCACTGCTGCGAATACATGACTGGTGGTGTCGTAGTCGTTCTCGGTACAGTAGGACGCAATGTCGGTGCCGGCATGACTGGCGGTATCGGTTACTTCCTCGATGAAGACGGTTCGTTTCCAGAGAAAGTTAATCCCGAAATCGTTAAAATTCAAAGGATAATTTCTTCTGCGGGCGAACGAGAGCTCAAAGATTTAATTACCGTTCATGCAGACAAAACTAATAGCCAGAAAGCTAAGATGATTCTCGCTAATTGGGAAACTTATCTGGGTAAATTCTGGCAAGTAGTGCCGCCATCAGAAGCAGATTCTGCCAAAGCCAATCCAGAAGCGATCGCCCAAGCAGAGGCACAATCGCTGACTTCTGTATAGTCAATTTAATGACAGGGGTTTGGAGAAGACTATCAGTCCCGCTCCAGAAACGAGGCGATCGCAACGATCGCAGCGTATACTACTAATGTTTTGGAGTCGAGACGGGGCTTATAAACGCTGGAACTAAATTCCAGCGTTAGCCTCTTCTCGATGCCACGCAGATTGGTAAGAGGTTGACCGAAGATCTGGGATACAAGCCCCGTCCTTCTAGGACGGCTTTTTTTGATTCTCGATATATTCTTTAATCTTTTCTATGGGCGCGCCGCCGCAACTTATTGCAAAGTAACTAGGACTCCAGAGATGTTTTTCATGTAGCGTTAGCTCAGGAAATTCTTTTCTAAGCATCCTACTAGACACCCCTTTTAGGGAGTTAACAATTTGGCTAATAGATAGCTTAGGTGGGTATTCGATTAGTAGATGGGCGTGGTCAGCTTCTCCATTAAGCTCCAGTAGCCGAAAGCTCATTCGCCGAGCCACTTCTTGGCATATTTCCGACATAGCCTCAATGTGGGCGTCTGTTAGTATCTTTCTTCTGTCTTTAGTAACGAAGACCAAATGAGCATAAAGTAAGGTAATGCTATGTCTCCCTCGTCTGTAATTAGTGCCTGTCATTGCAGACCAAATGAATTATTATTGTGTAATTTATTAAGATTTTTGCTTAATATGAATGGCTAACCAAACACAGGCAGGTTCAGAGCTGGTATATCCTACTCGATGTTTATGATGTGCTGGCAAAAAAACATAATCTCCCACACCCAGCTTAAGGCAAGAACCATCAGCATAGGATAGTTCTGCTTCTCCTTGAAGGAGAATTACCCATTCATCCCTGTCTTGGTCATACCATTCTCCTGGTGGTGTCGTTTGTCCGGTAGAAACTATTCGCTCAATTAAAATATTGTTATTGGAGTAGATGGTTTCAAATAATTCTTCTTGGGGTAGTTGAAGAGGGAGATGAAATATATTTGTCATACTGGTCTAAAATTTAGAATTGAGAGCGCCAACAGCTTGAATATACAATTTATATTTCTAATCCCCGTTATTTATCCAGAATAATTTAAGATAAAAATCCTACCTGACTCAACCATAAAATATCTTTGAGATTTTCTTTTTTTACTTATATAAGTTAAATCCAACCAATAAAATTAGCAATTACCAGACCAATAACTACTCCTATTAAACCACTCAAAGTCGAGGAAACAGAAGCCCAATCCTTATTTAGATAAACTTTGGCTAATTCTCTTGTGGGGGTTTTCATATTTTGTCTTTTATTTAATAGGGTCGATCAAATAATAATTCCTTTGCCGAACTATTAAAAGTGACTTAATTATATAAATTCAGTGATTTCGATCTAGCTTGATAAAAACAATCTAAAAATCTTGATTATTTAATACTTAAACAAAAAAAATATTTTATCAATAAACAAATTATATATAAGGGTTTTTGCAGTTTGTTGACATGGCTTATTCAAAACAACAAAATAAAACTACTAAAAATAAATTTTGTATAAATAAATTTCGATTAATACATAAAGTATTATTAAATAGGGAATAAAAAACCATATGGATGGAAGACAATACGCCCCAGCTACGCAACGTAACCGCGAACCAATTCTAGAAATATTGTTACGAGTATTACCTCCTGAAGGCAATATTCTTGAAATTGCTAGCGGTACTGGAGAACATGCTGCTTTTTTTGCCCCACACATAGCACCTCGTTGTTGGATTCCTTCGGATCCCGATCCTCAATTACGGGAAAGTATTGCTGCTTGGCAAAATTACTTCCAGCTAACCAATTTGCATTCACCTTTAGATATCGATGCTGCCGAGTCGCGATGGGCGATCGAAGATAAGGAAATAAAGATACAAGCTCTGGTTAATATTAATATGATTCATATTGCCCCGTGGTCTACTTGCTTGGGATTAATAGCAGGTGCCAATCGTCTCCTTCCATCAGGTGGTATCCTTTACTTGTACGGTCCTTTCAAACAAGGTGGAAAACATACAGCTCCGAGTAACTTAACCTTCGACCAGTTCTTGCGCAGTCAAAACTCTCAATGGGGAGTGCGAGATTTAGATGAGGTAGTTGCTGTAGCAAAGAGCAATAATTTAGAACTACAAGAAACCTTTGCCATGCCAGCTAATAATTTATCTGTAGTTTTTCAACATCAATAAATTTTCTAAATCATTTTGAATTTCTGACTTTATTGATTACTGTTAAACTTACATGTTTTGTATGCAACAATGACCGACCAAGCGATCGCCAATAATCAAAATAACTTGAATGAAGTATTGGTTTCTCCCAGTTTATCAACAACGGATTTAGAGTTGACCGAGCCTTTAAAATTAGGCATTATGGCTTCTGGAAGTGGAACTAATTTTGAAGCGATTGTCAGGGCAATTGATAAGGGTAAGCTAAAGGCAGAAATCAAAGTCTTAATTTATAACAATCGGGAAGCAAAAGTGCGATCGCGTGCTGAAAAATGGCAAATTCCCGCAGTACTTCTAGATCATCGGGAATATAAGCAGCGGGAGGCTTTAGATCGAGCTATTGTCGCTACTCTCAAAGAATATGGAGTGGAATGGGTAGTTATGGCTGGTTGGATGCGAGTCGTAACAGGAGTATTACTCGATGCTTTTCCCAACCGCGTAATTAATATCCATCCCAGTCTTCTGCCTAGTTTTAGAGGTATTCGCGCAGTAGAACAAGCTTTACGAGCAAAAGTCAAGATTGCTGGATGTACGGTTCATCTAGTCACTTCAGAAGTCGATAGCGGTCCAATTTTAATACAAGCTGCCGTTCCAATACTTCCCGATGATACCGCAGAAACTCTCCATGCCAGAATTCAAGTACAGGAACATAAAATATTGCCCCAGGCGATCGCGATCGCGGCAAAACAATATTACGCTTAATTTATACGGCTAGTTTAGATGTCTTTTATCACTTTACAAGGATTTCCTGCTGCAAAAACATTTGCCGGAATATCTTTAGTAACAACACTACCTGCACCGATGGTGGTGTTGTTGCCAATTGTGACCCCCTGACAAACAATCGCTCCACCACCAATCCAAACATCATCACCAATTATTATAGGAGCAGCCATTTCTAAACCCGATCTCCTAATCTTTGGATCTAATGGATGATATGCTGTGTATATTTGCACTTTGGGACCCAGCAATACATTACTACCTAAATAAACTTTATTGCAATCTAAGAAGATGCAGTCGTAATTAACAAATAGATTTTCTTTAGCGTAAATATGGCAGCCATAATCGCAGCGGAAGGGTGGTTTTACTTCAAATTTTCGACCCACTGAACCGAAAAGAGCTTGAATTAGCTCGCGCCTTTTTTCAATTTCACTTGGCAGAGATGAATTAAAAGCATACAAGAGATTTTGTGCATTTATATAAATTTTTACCAGTTCGGGATCGGTTGCAATATATGGCTCATTTGCTAACATTTTTTCTCTTGCTGCTTTCTCCATCTCTCTAGCACTTAGTAAATGTTAATTGCTTTAGATATTACAAAACTAATTGAAGACTGCATAACTAATCAATTTAGCAGCAATTAGTTTCACCGGATTATCTGGCGATTTGATTTTTACGTCTCTAATTTGAAAGTTGCGATCGCCAAGTAATTCTAGTTTTTTTCGACTGGCTAATGGAAAAGATAAATATTTTTCTTCTCGCATCAAAGCAAATAATCTAAAAGTCTTATTTAATTGCTTTGGTTCTAAATTAAGATACTGATAAACTTTATGTGGATGCTCTATCTGCCACATTCCTCTAATTCTTAGAGAAGTAATTCCTAAAGGATCGACCCGATTAACTCTACCTAACTCTTTGGTCGGATTAAATTCTACTCCAACAATATTATTGATTCCGCTAATTATTTTTCTTTTTACTCCTTCATAAATTTCTTGACTTGCTGCATAACAATCACCATAAATCAACCAAAGTAAGTTTAATTTTTGTTTTTTAACACAGCCGATAGCATAAATAAGCTCTTTTTCTGTCCATACCTCACATTCCCGACAAGCTCTGGTAATCATCGGACTAGTAGCAAATAGTTTCGATGATGGATAAGAGCTATTTAAAGCTATTGTTGCTGTTTCTGACTCTAATTTTTTTACTTCTATTGCGTCTCCATTTATCAACATCAGATCTGGAGGATTATTTCCATTACCAAAATAAGAGAATACTTGCTCATAAACCTCACCTTTCTTGGCTTCATCAGTTTCAGTAACTGTATTGGCAAAAATATCTTTGACAAATAATTCTAAGGCATCTCCAGCAGCATTAATTTTGTTTTTACTGCGATAATATTCAACAATATCGGGAATTTGATTAGTAGCAATTGTATAAATCGCTTCTAAAAGATTAGCCATTTACTGATACATCTATTTTGTAGGTGTTAAATCTAAATTTAAACTAAGTTGTAAAGCTTTACTATCTGATAATTTACTTTTTATTGATTCTTTTTGCTCAAAAATAGTAGTTAAAATAGCTTTGGCTATAGCATAACTAAAATTAACAGGAACTGCATTACCAATTAATTTATAACCGGAATTAAGATTTTGATAAAAAAAGATAAAATCATCGGGAAAAGTCTGGATTCGGGCACATTCTCGCACTGACAAGCGACGATAAGGATAAGATGAGTTCGGATCGAAAATAAACTTATCTATGCCAACATTAATCATTTTATTGGCTTGAGGGTGAATTGGTGCATGACGACCTCCAGCTTGGATAGTAAATGATGGTTCGTGCCAAGAACGAACACGATTTCTTGACATGTACATACTAGAAAATCCACCTACTGAATATTCATGATTAGGGACAAGACAAGCATCACCGTTAGTCTTATTTTTGTCTTTAGCAGGTAAAGCAGATTCTCTTAAATTCCAAATTGCTTGTTTGAGAGTAGAAAAGTTATAATTTTGCTCTATTAAATCAAAGTTAAATTCTTGGTTTAGATCTTGTCGCAATCCAACAAAAATAACTCTTTTTCTTTCTTGAGGAACGTTATAATTTACAGCATTGAGTAATTTAAACTTGACAACAAAACCTGCTTGTTCAAAAGCATCGACAATATTATCAATAGCATTATGATGTTTTTTATGCAGCATTCCGGAAACATTTTCAGCTAAGAAAAAAAAGGGCTGCTTGTCTTGCAGAATGCGAATATATTCCCAGAATAGTTGACCGCGAGAATCATTAATTCCTCTCTGCATACCTGCCTCACTCCAACTTTGACAGGGAGGGCCACCAATAATGCCAAAACAATCAGGAATTTCTGAAGAAGAAATCTGACGAATATCTCGTTTATCTAGATAAGTATTGGGATGATTATGCTGATAAGTTTGCCAAACATCGCGATCGCAATCATTTGCCCAGACAATCTGAAAACCAGCTTGAGAAAAACCTAAATCTAAGCCACCACATCCAGAAAAAAGTGACACTATGTTTAAGTCAGTTGTTTTGTTAGATGATAGTGACTTCATTAAGTCCAATTTTTAGTAATGCCAAGCTGACAATATATCAAAGTAACATAAAATATTGTCCCAGGCGATCGCAGTAAAACAATATCCAATTTTTTGAACTTGCTGCAGTGTTATAAAAAAAGGGCAATTGTGCGATCGCTTAACTTTTTTGACTTGTTTTAAAGATTTGTGCTGCAGTTATATTCAGTTCTCTAAACTGAGTTGATGAGATTCGCTCCTTTCCCGAAAAGCTGCCGACTTCAGTGTAAATATTTTCAACTAGTTCCAATACCAATACCGTTTGCGATTGAGGGTCTCCAATCCAATATTCAGGAATGCCACAATCTTGATACTGTAATCTTTTAGCAACGTAATCTCTGTCTCGTTGCAATTCTCCAGGACTGACCACTTCAATCACCAGTGGGGGAGGAGTCATAGAAAGACGAATGGTATTGCGTTTTGCTAACTGTTGGATATGTTCTTCACGAATAATCGTCAAGTCAGGATAACGGTTTCTCGGTTCTCCCCGCACTTCAAGTTCTAACCCATGATCCCGAACGCGATCGCTGCCGAGGGACAATGCAAAAAAAAGAAAAAGACGATTTGTAATCTGAACATTTTCTCCTGACTCTGGCGGCACCTCAATCAATTCTCCATTGAAAAGCTCGTAGAGATTATCTGTTCCATCGTCATAAGACAGATATTCTTCAAAGCTTTGAAACCGAGGTTTAACTTGGATCATGGTCAGGAGTTACGCAGTTGAGAAAAATCTCATCTCATTAATCGATCACGATGCTTTTATAGTAATCAATTAACTCGCTAAAAGAAGCTTCATTTCGGGTTACTTCGGGTCTGCCTTTGGTTACGGCGTTTGCTAGCGATCGCAACATCTGTGTAGTTGTTTCCCAATCAACGCAACCATCAGTAATACTAAGACCGTAAGCTAAAGAATTACCATTATTTGGGAGAGACTGATTTCCTGCCACTAAATGACTTTCGATCATCACGCCCATGATATGAGGGGAACCTGCTGCAACTTGTTGAACAATATCTTCTAAGACAATTGGTTGACGAGTATAGTCTTTATTGCTATTGTCGTGGCTACAGTCGATCATCAAGCGAGAATTTAAGCCTTTTTTCTTCAAGGCGGCTGCGGCTGCTTCTATATCTTTAGCATAGTAATTAGGACCATCTGCGCCACCTCGTAAAACCAAATGACCATCAGGATTGCCCGTTGTCGTGACGATACTAGCCAACCCATCCATATTAATGCCAAGGAAATGGTGAGAATTAGTAGCGGCTAGCATGGCATTAGTTGCTGCATGAAGACTTCCATCTGTACCATTTTTAAATCCAACGGGCATAGAAAGACCAGAAGCCATTTGACGATGAATTTGACTTTCTGTTGTCCGCGCTCCGATCGCCGTCCAACAAATGAGATCGGCAATATACTGTGGTGTAATCGGATCGAGTAATTCTGTCGCTGCGGGTAAACCTAAATGAGCTAAATCTAGTAATAGTTGTCGTGCCAGTCTTAGTCCAGTATTGATATCGTAGCTACCGTCAAGATGAGGATCGTTGATTAGTCCTTTCCAACCGACTGTAGTACGGGGTTTTTCAAAATAGACTCGCATGAGAATTTCTAGTTCGTTTTCTAATTCTTTTCGCAAGTAAGTTAATTTTTTGCCATATTCCTCAGCTGCTTGAATATCATGGATGGAACAGGGACCTACTACTACCAATAATCTCCGATCCTCTCCAGTTAAAATATCGCGGATGCGCTGACGAGTTTGAGTAACTAGGCTTGCTGCAGCGTCGGTAATTACAAATTCACTGTGGATGAATGCCGGACTCAGTAAGGGTCTGGTTTCGACAACATGCAAGTCGTTAGTTTTATACATAATTGCTTGTAATTTTCCCTCCAAAAAATCAATATAGCGATCTCTCAAAACAAATGTGGGCAAAATGCCCACTTCTTTTACTTTTTTTTATCTAAATATTGATTTGGATGAGGCGATAAGTTAAAGTTAATCAACTTTTCCACATCTCCACATCTAATTTGCTAGGTATTTTATATATTAATAGGGAAAGCGGCTATTAAATTATGCAGATTAAATGTGGTTTAGCTCAGAGATTGGTGTTTTCAAGGGTTTTATGTTTGTTAACTCCTTAGATTCTTAGCGCATGGTTACAAACTCTTCAGCAGAACTGGGATGAAGTGCTACAGTAGCATCAAACTCGGCTTTCGTTGCTCCCATATTTACGGCGATCGCTACTCCTTGAATAATTTCTGCGGCATAATCGCCAACCATATGTGCCCCTAAAACGCGATCGCTATTGCTATCTACCACTAATTTCATTAGGGTTTTTTCTTGCATGTCGGGGAGTGTATAGTACATGGGACGGAACTTACTGCGGTAAATTTTTACAGCATCTCCATATTTTTCTCTTGCTTCTGCTTCCGTCAAACCAACGGTTGCTCCCTCTGGGGTAGAAAAAACCGCAGAAGGTACGTTTTCATAGCTCATTTGTCCCGATTTGCCACCAAACTGGATGTCTGCAAGAATGCGACCTTCTTTAATTGCTACGGGAGTCAGATTAATGCGATCGGTGCAGTCGCCTATAGCGTAGATGTGTGCTTCGGCAGTTTGGTTGTTTTCTTTGACAGCGATCGCCTCATTAACAACTTCTACTCCAGTATTTTCTAAACCTAAATTTTCTAAGTTAGGCTTTCTACCGGTTGCCGCTAAACTCACCGTGTCGGCAACAACGGTTTCTTCAGAATCTCCTTTAACCCTTACCTGTAAACCCGTATCTGTTTTTTCAATAGCAATTTCATTAATGTTATTTACAATCCGAATACCGTGCTTTTGCATCCCTTCCTGAATTTCAGTGCGGATATCCTCATCAAAACCTCGCAAAATTTTATCTGCACGAATTACCTGAGTGACTTGCGTCCCCAATCCATTAAGGATACAAGCAAATTCAACCCCAATATACCCTCCACCAATAATTACCATTTGCTTCGGTTGTTCTTTGAGATGGAAAATATCATCGGAAGTGATGGCATATTCAATTCCTGGAATATCATCGGGTTTGACTGGTTTACCCCCAACAGCAATTAAAATCTTTTGGGCAATAACTTTTTCTTCGCCAATGGCGATCGTATGAGAATCGATGAACTTACCGTAACCTCGAAAAAGTTGCACCTTAGAATTATCTAACATGCGTTGATAGATGCCATTGAGGCGGGTTACTTCATTGTTGACCGCGGTAATCATTTTTTCCCAGTTAAAAGTGCTTTCTCCTACACTCCAACCATATCCTTGGGCAGCTTCAAAATGGACGGGAAAGTGAGAAGCATAAACCATTAATTTTTTGGGAACGCAACCACGGTTAACGCAAGTACCCCCCAAGCGATTAGATTCAATAATTCCTACTTTTGCTCCGTATTCTGCCGCCCTTCTCGCACAGGCAATTCCTCCCGAACCAGCACCGAGAACCAATAAATCAAAATCATAACTCATTATTTATAGAACCTCTGAATTCTTACTACAAATATAGAAAATAGGAAATATATCAGTGAACAGTCATCAGTCATCAGTTACCAGTTAGGGGAACGAGTTCCGATCCCGAGTGACTAGGTATTAGGTTTAGGACTTACGCAGTTTGCCGGGAACTAAAGTTCCGGCTCAAAGCTCAAACCCATTGAAATGGGTCAACTTAACCAATCTTTCGGGTTCGAGTACTCCGCTACCGTTTAACGGCAGCGCTTGCCTGCCACTGCCTTCGGTGGCAGTGCATTCCGCACCGTGAGATGACGGAACGGGGCTTACAAAGCAGGGTGTCACTTGGCTGCCGTTGTTGACTGCCAACAACGCGCCCTGTCTGTACGACGGCAGACACAGCCCCTCAGCTTGTACGCCCCGTCAGTTTTAATTGACTTTAGCTTTGAGGTGAGGAAATTGATTTCCTGGTAGCTATGCGTAAGTCCTAAGGTTAAAGAATAATCTACCTATCACCTAATATTTCTGTGAGCTATTCAATCTCGCCTTTAACAAACTCTATTCCTACTATTACTTAACCAAATGGGCTTCTAGGAACCAAAGACGCTTGTCAATCGCACGCGAGATTTCCGTATAGAGGTCAGCCGTATCTAGATCCCCTAAATTATCGGTAGTGTCGATCGCCTCCCGTAAGTGTTTGCCATAGGCTGCATAGCGGTCTGCCAAAGCGGTTACGTGTTCGACCCCACTAACGGCATCCAATGGATACTCGGGTAAGATTGATTCGGATGCGGCTATTCTAGCTGTCCCCAAAGCTGTTCCAGCAAGGGCAGTAACCCTTTCTGCTACCATATCGATATACTCTTCTAATTCGGTAGCTAGCTCGTCAAATAGTTCATGCAACTGATAAAAGTCCATGCCTTTGACATTCCAGTGAGCTTGTTTGGTTTGAGTTTTGAGATCTAAGGTAGCAGCCAGAGTTTGATTTAGAAGTTTAATAACTTCGGTACGTACTTCTGCTGCTAGATCGATACGAGTGGGATATTGTTTTGTTTGAGAAAGTGTTTGAACCATAATTATATTCTCCTTGGTAAATGAATTCTCAATTGGCAAGCATTATTAGCCGAAAGCGATATCTAGAAACATCATGGCGACAAATCCAGTCATGATTCCGATAGTGCCTTCTTGGGCAATGCTTTTATGATCTATCTCGGGAATGATTTCATCGACGATGACAAATAACATTGCACCGGCCGCGATCGCCATTCCCCAGGGTAAAAAAGATTGACCAAAGCTGACAATTCCAGCGCCTACTACACCCCCTATTGGTTCTACTAAACCTGTAAGTATAGAGATGCCTAAAGCATTGGCAATTGAGTAATTCAACTCTCTTAATGCTATAGCAACTACTAAACCTTCGGGCATATTTTGTAAGCCAATGCCAATGGCTACCGGTAAACCGTTGTTAATATCTCCATTCCCAAAGCTTACTCCCACAGCTAAACCTTCAGGAAAATTGTGAATGGTGATGGCAATAATAAATAACCAAAGACGCTGAAATTTACTCGCTATCGGTCCTTCTTTACCCTTAAAAAAATGTTCATGGGGAAAATGCTCGTGCAGCCACCACAGTAATCCTGCACCTAAAATGATGCCAACACTAATAACGAAAGCGGCTATTTGTTGGGAGTATCCCTGAGTTATAGCAGCTTCCGTTCCGGGAACGATGAGCGAAAAGGTAGTCGCCGCTAGCATTACGCCACCACCTAATCCCAGCAATACTGCTTGCCAACGTTTTTTGAAGGTAGTGATAAATAAAATAGGAAGGGCACCGATTGCAGTACCTAAACCAGCTAACAAACTAGCAATAAATCCTAGATAAATGGTTGTCACCTTACAAGCTTTCCTGGTAATTGGGGTAGCTTTTAGCAAGCTTCCGGATCGGACTGCCACAAAGCGCAAATATCGGCGATTAGTTTTCTTGCCCTTTTAAATACGCTAGTATGGTATCTGCATCTGAGACTTCAAAGGGGTCGGTAGGACAGTTATCATCAAAGTCTGGCTCGATAAACATTTTTTCTATCTTGCCGTCATCGACTACCATTGCATATCGCCAAGAACGCATGCCGAAACCCAGATTGGATTTATCTACTAGCATTCCCATCTTGCGCGTAAATTCTCCGTTGCCATCGGGAAGTAAAAAGACGTTCTTAGCTCCTTGTTGTTTGCTCCATTGAAACATCACAAAAGCATCGTTTACGGAAAGACAGATTACCTCGTCGATCCCTTGAGCTTTAAATTCGTCATAGAGTTCTTCGTAGCGAGGTAGATGGCTAGAAGAACAGGTAGGTGTAAATGCACCGGGAAGAGCAAATAATACTACCCGCTTATCGCCAAAAATTTCTTTTGTGGTTCGGTCTTGCCAACGGTAGGGATTTGGTCCCGGTACGGATTCATCGCGGACTCTTGTTTTAAATACGACGTTAGGAACTCTGTCTCTCATAGTGGTTATATTTATTCTCTGCTAAGATTTCTAGTTAGCTCGTACTCATAATGAGTTGTTCTTTCTAAATCATACTCATAACGACTATGAGTTGTCAAGCAGAAAATCAAAATTTTTCGCTCGAACATTAAATACCTATTCTTAAAAGTTCTTCTCCAGACTGAAAAATTAGTTAGCCAAAACTGACGAATAAGGAGAGTATTATCAACTTAAATCAATTTACTGCGATCCGATTTGTGCGTTTAGCTATTTTATCTATCGCGATTTATATACTCTTTTGTTTGTTTGTGTTTTTTTTCTCAGACCGTTTAATCTTTTTGCCTCAACCCTCTAGCTATCAAGACACCGATGCTATTATCAAGCTCGATAGTGGTGATGGAATTCAAATTTCCGCCATTTATCTGCCTCGGGAAACATCCAGCTACACCATTCTCTATAGTCACGGGAATGCAGAAGATTTGGGTCATATCCAGCCAGTGCTACAAAAATTATTTAGAACAGGGCTTAGTGTTTTTGCTTACGATTATCGCGGCTATGGCACGAGTGAGGGAACTCCTTCGGAACGCAATGCTTATCGAGATATTGACGCGGCTTATAAATATTTGACTCAACAGTTAGGAGTGTCGCCAAAGCAGATTATTGCCCACGGACGTTCGGCGGGTGGCGGCGTTGCAGTGGATCTGGCTTCTCGCCAACCGTTAGCCGGTCTAATTTTAGAAAGCTGTTTTACTAGTGCTTTTCAAGTGGTAACGCCGATTTCGATTGTTCCTTTCGATAAATTTCGCAACATTGACAAGATCGAAAAGGTAGATTGTCCGGTGTTGGTAATCCATGGCAAAGCAGACGAAATCGTTCCCTGGTCACACGGACAAAAACTATTTGCTGCTGCCAATCATCCCAAACTCGCTTTCTGGGTAGAAGGAGCAGGACATAATAATGTTTTAACCATAGCAGGAGAAAAGTATACAGACACCCTGCAACAATTTGGGCGGCTAATCGAGCGATCGCTTTAGATAAAATTGTGACATAAAGCATTTTCTGTCTTGATAACCCATGTCAATATCTATGGTGGAGACAGATTATATGTAGCTAATGAATAAGCTAGAAGAAATTCAACAAATTGCGTCAAAAATAACTCTTAGATTAGATAATCCTCAATCTGTAAAGCTTCAGCTCAAACAGATTGGATTGGCACAAAAGCAACTCAGAGGAATTAAAAAAGAATTAAATGCAGTCATATGCAACATTAATCAGCAAGCAACCCAATCAGGTACGGATAGCTTTGTCTCCGTTGGTTTAGATATTTTTGGTAAGCACAAATGGGCTGGAAGAGTTAGAGCAGAAACTAGACGGGCAATTGAAAGAGAAAAGAAATCTGCCCGTCAGCCTTATCTGGAACTAAAAGAGGTAATTGATAAGTTAATTTTAGAAGGAGATCGGCTTAAGTTAATGGCAGAAGAGTATTTAATTAATAGTTAGTTGTTTGTAATTCAAGTAATGTTAAATTAAATCTTGCTAATTGATAGTCAGGTTTAATTTCTAATACTTTACGATAACAAAACATTGCTTCTTGATATCTTTGAGAGTTTTGCATTGTAACACCCTTATTAAACCAAGCTTCATGATAGTCTGGTTTAATTTCAATGGCGCGATCGTATGAAACAATTGCTTCTAAATAATTTCGTAAGTTTAGAAATGCTGTGCCCCTGTTTAACCAGGCTATAGCTTGGTTAGGTTCAATTTCAATTGCTTTGTCAAAATCAAATAATGCTTCTTGATATTTTTGTAGGTTTAGCAACGCAAAACCTCGATCATTCCAAGCCACAGAAAGTTTAGGCTCAATTCCAATTGCTCGGTCAAAATTGGCTATTGCCTCTTGATATTTTTGCAATATATTAAATGCTGCACCACAAAAATAAAAAGCCATAAAAGAATTAGGCTCAATTGCTACTGCTCGACGGCAAGACTCAATTGTATCTTGATATTTTTGCAGATTATATAATGCTACGCTTTTATAATACCAAGCTTCAAAATATTCAGGTTGAATTGAAATTATTTTGTTAAATAAACATAGTGCTTTTCCATAATTATTTGTATCGCTTAATTGTTTGGCTTTATTAAACAACCAATTGACTGCATAATTAAAATCTAGATTAACTGCTCTATCATAAGAAGTATTTGCTTCTTCATATCTTTCTAATTTGTATAAAGCATTCGCTTTTCCCGTCCAAAACCAAGATTTATCAGGCTCTAGTTTTATCGCTTTATCATAAGAAAAAAGCTCTTCATCATATCTATTTAGTTCAGATAATGCTTGCGCTCTCCATTGCCAAATATCAGCATCACTAATCTCAATGGAGATAGACTTATCATAAGATTGAATAGCCTCTTCATATCTTCCTAATAAATAAAGCGTTATGCCTTGCGAATACCATCCCCATGAATCATCTGGCTTAATCTCAACTGCTGCTTCATGAAAAATCATTGCTTCTTCATGACATTCTAATTCACACAGTCGGTTTGCTTGTTCCAATAAAAGTTCCTGTAAATAATCTATATTCGCTTCAATTTCAAATATTTTGTAAAAAGAAATTAGTGATTCCTTATATCTTTTTAATTCTGATAAAGTTTGTGCTTGTATTTCCCAAAATGTATAATCCTGACAATTAGGATTTGTTTCTATTATTTTGTCAAACAACTCTAATGCTTCTTTATATTTCTCTTGCTCAAATAATTTTTTACCTTTTTCTAACAAAGATTTTTCATGACAATTTAAATTAGACCGATCGATTGAAATTGCTAAATTTAATCCTCGTTTAATTAAATCTGAAGAATACTTAGTTATTATTTTATTGGAAGATATGATAATGTCTTTATTATTCATAACCTATAAATTTAGTTTAATTTTTAATTCTTCTAACTTTTGCATTGCAGTATTAATTTGCTTATCTAATTCATTAGCCATATCTGCTAATAAATCTTGTCCAACTTTTTTAGCTTTAATAATTTTTATTTTCAGTTGATAAAGTTCGGTTTGTTCTAAAGCTTCAATTTCTTCTTGAATTACTTTTAAACGTTCTCGACTTTGAGCAATTTGTCGAATAATACGAATTAACTCAAAACTAATCCCTTCTCCTTTAACAGACTCAGGACTACTTTGCCAATTGTGTAAAATTGCTTGTAATCTTTCTTCATCACCATCTTCATAAGCTTGATTAGCTTCAGCCATTAATTGCTGTCTGCGTTTACGTTCAGCTTCATCTGTCGCTAAATCTGGATGAATACACTTAGCTACTTCTCGATATAGTTTTTTTAATTCTTGGGATGGTTTGAAATCTTGAGAAGATTCCAAAAGTGCTATGTAGTCATTAATCTGTGCCTCTATACGATCTAATTCTGTGTAGCGGACACCTATAATCCGAAAATATTCCTTTTCAAAAGCGTTTAATTCAGCCTGAAAAGTTGCTAAATCTAATTCCTTGTCGGCTAATTCTTTTTCTAATGTAGCTAGTTCGATTTTCTTTCTTTCAAGTTCTTCTTGTTCAGGAGTAAGCTTGTGTACAATCCCATTTTCCATAATTTGTAGAGGTTAATCTGATATACCTCCACGATCCTAATTCTGCATCTTAGCTAAAGACTTCAGTAAAACCAGCTAATAATTATATGAAGAGCGATCGCATTGTTTAAAGTTTTCTAATTCTGAGTTAGATTTATTTGTTCGGAAAACTAAATCTGGTAAAGCAAATGCAAGTTTAGATTGAATATTTATTAATGTAACGATAATTGCTGTAGTAGCTAATTCTATTATTGCAATGCTCAATCTTTTTCGGTTGATTTGCTTTTTTCGGGGGGTATAAAGCTAATATATTATTAGTTTTTGGTGTCGATTTATTAGATTTCATGCTTCACTGAGTTGGTTAAAATACCAAAATTATTCAAGTTAAAGCAATCATAAGTTGGTATAAATATTGATGTCTTCGGAAGAAATACGTAAATAGAAACACCCAATTTTATTTATTACTAAAACAATTAATTTCATTATCCTAGAGGATTAAGTTGAATTAGTTAGGATAAAGATAATCATTAGACAAAATTAAGATCGGTCGGCTACATGAAGTGCTATCTCGCTCCTAGCGAAGCACTGCGCGGTTCGACAGCACCCGCTTTGGCGAGATCGCAAAGTAGAGATATTAACCAGAAGATGAAATGAATGAACTACAACAGTTGCGGGAAAGAATAGAAAATCAAGATTATCAAGGTGCTTTGGAGATAGTTAACGAATTAGAAGAAATGTCAGTAGAAGATAAGCTAAATAAAATCTACAGTTACATGGTTATTCTTCTAGTTCATTTGATTAAACAGGAAGCCGAAAATAGATCTACTAGTTCTTGGGATAGATCGATATTTAATGCGGTTAAATATATCAACAAGACCAATAAACGGCGACGCAGTGGCGGTTATTACGCTGATTCTCTAACTTTACGAGAAATAATCGATGAAGCTTATAGTCATGCTCTTCAAGAGGCTTCTTTTGAGGCATTTGAAGGTAAATTGAGTGTTTTAGAGCTAGGGGCAAAGGTTGACGAGCAAAAAATTAAAATGAGAGCCATTGCCTATTTAGAAACAGATAATCAATAAACTGCTGCTTAAGGCGATTCCGTGCAGCGTCTTACCTCTGGAGAGATCGCCAACATGAGCAGAAATGAAAAAAAGTAGGGCGATCGCTCAATCGCCCCTACAAAAAACCACTAATTTTTAGCCGCTGTCGGCATTACTTTCAACGGTCAAAACTTGCTGGGTTTCTGCCTCAGCTAATTCAGCTTTACTTTCAGCGACAATATCTTCAAAGGCTTCTCTAGCTTCTGCTAAAACACTCTTGCTTTTTTCATAGAAGACGATTCCAGTCTTGACAGCTGCTTTGGCAACGGGTTTACCCGCTTTACCCAAAGCAGGACCAAACAGGGGTGCCAGGAGTACCGCACCCAGACCAACAGCAAGACCTGGTAAACCAAAATCTTCTACAAAATCGCCAACATCGAGTTTAAGACCCATAATTTACCTCCATAATTGGTTAAAAAATTATTAACTACCAGTTAACACTGGGCGTAGACCGTTCATGCCAGCAATTACGCTCGAACCATTGTTAATCAGGGTGGCGGTCATGGGATTCATCCCTATCGTAGCCGCGATCGCTAATCCCGAAAGGTTAGGCAGGGCGACAATGCCAGCGTTTTGATTGATAATTTCTTTGGCATTGCGAGCGATGGCGATCGCTTCAACCAATCCCCTGAGATCGTTTCGCATTAACACCACATCTGCTGTTTCGCGGGCGACATCAGAACCGTCTCGGAAGGATATCGACACGTCAGCATAAGCGAGGGCAGCCGAATCATTGAGACCATCTCCTACAAAAGCAACAGTCTTGCCTTGAACGTTTAATCTTTGGACGATCTGAGCTTTTTGTTCGGGGAATGCTTCGGCATGAACGCGACAGGGAGAAATTGCCAATTCTTTGGCTACTGCTTTAGCCCGTTGCCGCGTATCTCCCGTAAGCATGTGAATTTCGGCACCGTAAGTTCGGCGCAGAGTGGTTATTACCTGCCGACTTTCCGCCCGTAGGGGGTCTGCATACTGGATCGCCCCTAAAATTTCGCCATTGCTGGCAATATAGATGGTAGGATACCCTGCTTGTTTTAAGTCTGGATGGTGGCGATCGAGCAGTTCGAGGTTTACTCCTTCCCGCACTAAGTATCTCTCACTGCCGACTAAAACTTTTTGCCCGTCGATCTCGGCACTAATACCCAAACCTACTTGATATTGCCACTCGCCTCTAGGCAAAATAGCCACTTCTTGCTCTAGAGCATAGCGCATAATCGCTTCGGCTACTGGGTGAGTAATGCGCTGTTCGGCTGCCGCCGCTAATTCGACTATTCGCTTTGGTGAAATGGCAGTATCCGCTGTTTTAACACCGACGATGGCAACATCTCCCCGAGTTAGAGTACCAGTCTTATCGAAGACAATTGCATCAATTTGAGCTAACTTTTCCAAAGCTCGCCCGCTACGAATGAGGATGCCGTTACGGGCGGCAGCCGTTATGGCAGCCATAACCGTAGTCGGTACGGAAACCCGAATGCCAGTAGCAAAATCGATGGTCAACACCGAAGCAGCGCGCGCCACATTGCGAGTTGCGGCAAAAACTGCACCTCCCAATAGAAGAGTTGGTAAAACTACGCGATCGGCAATTTTAGCGGCATAGTTTTCAATACGAGTGTCGTGGACGGGAGCATTTTGAATCAGTTTGATGGTCCGTCCCGCTCGCGTATCGGCACCGAGCCGTTCTGCCAGTATATATAGCTGTCCTTCCCGGACCAGTGTAGAAGCATAGACCGCATCTCCTTTGGCTCGCACCACTGGCATCGACTCACCCGTAAGCTTATGCTCGTCGATTAGAGCTTCGCCTCGCAGGATATGACCGTCCACGGGAATCTGCTCGCCGGGATAGACAATAACGATATCCTCTGGCACTACTCCCTCCAAGGGAATTTGCTGCTTCTCGCCATTTCGCTCTACCCAAACAACCCGAGCTAGGGAACTGAGTAAATCCAAGGTCTGCGCGTGGGAAGAGCGGGCAGTGCGTTCGCGAATCGCCTCTCCCAGTTCGATAAGAACGAGCATACTGCAAGAAGTTAAGAAATGACTTTGAGCAGTGACGATCGCGATCGCTGTCAGATCGAGAAAATCAACGTTTAGATGGCGTTGCTCGACGATTGTTTCTATGGCGCGTCGCGCTACGGGTAAGGTAGCCAGGACGATACTTCCTCCCACAATAACTGGCGAAATCGACAACCCTACTGGTCCTCCTAGAAGGGACAAGAAGGTAGCCAGCGTAGGTAACTTCAGTGCCGACCAGTAACTTATTTGCTTTTGCTGCTGTGGTTGAGCCTTAGATGTTAGGTTAGGCGTAATCGCTACTTTGGGATTACCAGCCAGTTGAATCAGATTGGCAACATAAGCGCAACTTTCTGCTTGCTTCAGTAGTTTAGTGTGATAGCGAATCGTCACCGAAGCCGCCGACGGTTTTAGGCGAATGCTGCTAATTGTGGCATCGGCAGCAGCCAAAGCTTCCAGTCTTTGGTTGTAGGTGCGGTCATATCTAATACAGGGAATCCGAACCCTGAGTCTTCCTGGCGTGGAATGGACAATTTGATAGACAACTCTGGGAAGAGTTTCCTTGATACTCCTCCCTGCTTGGACTTGTTCGGTTCTGGCAACGAGACTCGATTTCCCATTCACTCGCGATAAATGACTGGAAACCTCACTCGGGTAGAGTGCCAGTTCTTTCATCTCACCCCCCCTTTTTTTAGGTAGAACAATATAATTTGGACGCTTAAGCATTAAACTTTGGCTGGCTGCTGCACTGGCAAGTTTGCCATCAATTTCAGCATCATCGACAACATGCGCGATTTGAGGCGAGACCAAAGCCCGACTTGGGCTGCATCCATCTGAACAATAAAGTCTTCCGGTGCTTGTCTCGAGCGATTTGTTTCGGTCATCTCTTGCTCGATTAACTCTGCTTCTTCTGCTGGAAAAACTTTTTCTGCTTTACGATTTTGTTCCCAGACTTTGGACATAGAATCAATATTTTGTTTCGGTTCGTTGTTTAAAGGCTCTAACGCTTCAATTGCCTCAGTTGAGTTTAATACTTCAAAGATGTTTGCAAGTATTTTTCTATTTTGAGAAGCGAGTTCATTATTAGAAAAAGCATTGGCGTGATAATTAATGACTACCGAACCAGTAGGACGATTAACGCGCACTTTACTAATTTTGTCATGGCTGGCAATCAAATCTTCTAATTTTCGGGCATAATCGCAGTCCCAAATAATTCGGGGAACCCGCAAACGAATCCTTTCTGGAGTAGTATGGACAATCCTAAAAGAAGCAGATTCCCCTGTTCTTATTTTTGTTTGAGCATTCTCAGTCTCTGTCATCGTCCCCAATTCTAGAGGAAGTTGCTCTATTACCTCACGGGTTACACCGCTAGTTACCAGATAGGTGGCAATAGCTTTCCAGCCTTGCATATCTAACCAACTGCTAGTCAATAATCCTGCCACAGGTGGAATTAAGGACTGTAAGCCGCTACCAACTTGAGAAAAGGCATCTGAGCGAGAAATCTCTGCTTTGGTTGCCAATTCCCGATCTGGTGTTAGAGTAACGCCATATTCTTGAAGAATAGAAAATAGCCGTGAGCATAGATAGCTTGTTCGCATCAAATAAAATAAGCATGTTATTGAGGCTTTCGTTGATGCGAATTTCTTTTATTTCTTCTTGCTGTCTTAGTTTTTTTTCAACGGTATTTGTGATTACCTCTTTGGTACGACTGTCTACAAAGCCCAGCCGCACCCGACCAGCAACAGCATGTAAGATTTTGATTTCGCCCTTTGAGCGAGGTGCTGTCCCAGTTTTCATCAATACTTTATTAATTTCTTAATGGTGTTTAAAATTGAGGTTAAGGTTTAGTTAACACCTATTATATTAGACAATTAAATTGATTATGTAGTCATTAAAGATACAAATATATATACAAAAAATCCCAGAAAGCAACGGTAAGCTCATCTCTTCATAAGGATAATCATTTGTCCTTTGTTGTTTGTCCTTTGTTGTTTGTCATTTGTTCTAACGCTAGTATTAACAGTTAACCAAGGACTAATGACCAATGACGCTTGCCGCACAGCGGTACTAGCATCGTCTAGTTTGCATCAAAATTACCCGCTTGCCTTCCTACCTGGGATATAATAAAAAATTGCGGTTTAAAATAGGAGGGATATTGTGTCTCGTAGATGTCAACTAACCGGAAAAAAAGCTAACAACGCCTTTGCGATTTCTCACTCTCACCGTCGTACCAAGAAATTACAACACCCTAACTTACAATCGAAGCGAATTTGGTGGCCGCAAGGAAATCGGTGGGTCAAATTGCGTCTTTCTACCAAAGCCATTAAAACCTTAGAAAAAAAGGGTATTCAAGCAATGGCACAAGAAGCAGGAATTGACCTCAATAAATTTTAAATCCGGTGATTGTTTAAGAGCGATCGCTCTGTTTATTTAAGCAGAGTAAGGCGATCGCCACCTAATCTATTTGACAACAATTTATTCCCGACTACACATAATCTGTCACCAAACAAAATTTAGCATTGCATAATTGAGACTTTACTCATAGCTTTGCCGTCATAGCAAGCTTACGCTTCAATTTTAGTCTGGCAAAATTATGCTTTTAACTTTTAAGATGAAGGTCGTCATATTAGTCAAGTGCCGCAGCAATAGACAATCAGTCAGTGAGAATAACTAAAAAAAATTGGTAAGAAAACCACAATTATTGTTAACCGCTAGAACATCTTTAAGAGTGCGAATAAGCCAATTTTTAAGAATGCCAATACAACCTAAAGTTCTCTCGTAAAAAAGAATACTACGATTAAGTAAGAAAAGAATAGAATACTTTTGATTAATACCATGAAATCAGAAAAAATATCAATTTCTTTACCAGCATCCCTAGTAAGGTTTGTGGAACAGTATCAAACCGCTAAAAAATGCAAATCTCGTTCTCAAGTAGTTGAGAAAGCATTAAAACTATTGCAAGAAAAAGAATTAGAAACTGCCTACAGAGAAGCTTCTAAGGAAGTCGATCCAGCTTGGGAAATAACTGTTGCAGATGGGTTAGCTGATGAAACGTGGTGATGTTTATTATGCTAATCTCGATCCTGCGGTGGGTTCGGAAACAGCTAAACTTCGCCCTGTATTGATTGTAAGTAATAACGTTAATAATAGTGCTGCCAATACAGTAACAATTGTTCCCCTAACATCAAATGTTAAGCGGGTTTATCCTTTTGAGGTTTTACTACAACCTAGTGATAGTAGTTTACCAAAAGCTTCTAAGGTACAAGCACAACAAATAAGAACAATCTCTAAATTGCGGATTAAGGGAAATAAAATCGAACGCCCCTACCCTAATAATATATGAAAAATCCCGAAGTAAAATTGTCGTTACAGTGACTCATCTGGCAAGATTATGGTTTTCCTAGTGGCAAAGTTATGGGTAAACTCACCCATACAATCATTCAGCAATGCCCAAATTTTATGGGTCGCCTGGGATTCGAACCCAGAACTTGCCGGTTAAAAGCCGGATACTCTACCATTGAGTTAGCGACCCGTACATAACTTATTCTGTTCACACGGTTTCCCAATGTAACATAGACATCAAAAAAATACAAGAGAAAAATTTAGAAATAATCGACAGAAATTTCGACTACTGACTGATATGTAGTACCCGGTTCGAGATAAGTTAATTGCTCTCCAGTATTGAGAGCATTACGGGGTGCGCTCCAAGGTTCGAGACATACATAATCTTTACTTTTGACTGTCCAAAATACCAAAGTTGAATAAAAGTCAGAAAAGCGGATATTAATTTTTAAGTTTCTTTGATGGTCGGTAATAGCAGTAGAATAGTTGCTTAGGGAAGTAAAAGCTATATCAATTTCTTCCTGCTCAAAGTCAAACTTGCCAGAGAAAGAACAAATTGTTTTGCTTATCTGGTCTAGATACTCGGAGGCAGGAATATCGAAATCTAGTTTGTTTTTATCCTCAACCTGAAAATAGGGATGCAAGCCAGCAGAAAAAGGCATAGTTTCCCTCGACTGATTGCTATAGCTCTGCAAAATCTTTAAGCTATTTCCTTGCAATTGATACGTCGAAGCTAATTGAAACTCAAAGGGATATACAGCCAAGGTCTTTTCGTTACTTTTTAACCCCAGAGTAATACTAGCAAATTCATCTGTTTTAGTATCTGTTACTTGCCAAGGCAGATCCCGGGCAAAACCATGTTGTTTTAGTTGATATTCGCGATCTTTGTAAATATAAGTATTATTTGGTAAATTACCGCAAATAGGGAACAAAATGGGAATTCCCCCTCGCACGCTCAATTCTGGATTGGCAAAACGTTCTGCATCGAGATAAAGAATATCTCGCTCTTTAATACGCCAGCGTGTCAGGATCGCACCTCTTTCCGGTACTACTTCTATCTGCGATTGTCCCTGCTCATCAGTAAGAATATAGGTTTGATATTGTTCTTGTTGTTTAGCAATTTTAAACACTGTTTTGCTACTTCCTATCTAAATGTCATTAGAGCGATGATAGTTGGTTCAAGCACATCTTAATGTTTTTTCTCCTTCTTGAAGTGCTTTCTGTAAAGATAGCGATAACCAAGAATAATACTGCGGATAAATAGCTAAACGAGGAATTAACTGCCAACCAGCAGATTCTAAAATGCTTTTTAAGGAGTCGTAGGTAGGATGGGGATAGTCGGGATTAACTTCATCTTTGGGACTAATTCCTCCCAAATCTCTAGCCCCAGCTTCAAGACAATCTAAGAGTAGATTGGGTTTTGTCACCAAATTAGGTGGTATTTGAATCGTAATCGTCTTCGGTAGGATAGCACGGGCTCGAGCAACTACTTCGGGTAATCTGTACAGATCGAATCCAGGTGCAGCTAAACTCTGTTGAGTGCCCCGACTATAAGGTTGGAGGATAACTTCCTGAATATTACCCCAGCGTTGTTGTAAATTGGCGATCGCTTCTAAAGTCGATTGGCGATCTGCTTGGGTTTCTCCAATTCCTAACAACAATCCTGTAGTAAAGGGAATTTTTAATTCTCCTGCCCATATTAATTGTTGCAGCCGCACTTCTGGCTGTTTGCTGGGAGCATGTTTATGTACCGTTTCTAATAATTTAGGTGTCAATTGCTCTAACATTAACCCCATGGAAACATTTACTTCTTTAAGCTGTTTCATTTCTATCCAACTGAGGGGTCCTGCGTTGGTATGGGGTAGAAAACCCATACTTAGTGCTAGCTTACATAATTGATAGATTCTGGCAAACCACTCTTTGCGTCTTGCCGAATGAGGATGCACCTCTCCACTAAGAATCAAAATTTCCGATACTGTTCGGGACTGAAATCGTTTTAACTGCTGCTGCGCTTGAGATAAGGTCAACCAAAAACTCTTACCGGGATCGGTGCGAAAATTGCAGTAGGAGCAACGATTAAAACATTCATAAGTAGGAACTAAAGTATAGGCTGGACTATAGGTTACGGTACTTTTCATAAGCAATAATAAATATTACTTATATTTTACATAAGCAAATATTTGGTTAAAAACCTTTACAAAACTAAAGAAAATTTCTAATATATTAACGTGTCAATCATTTGAACCTTGACAATTTAATAGGAATTATAAGCACATGACTACTACCTTACAGCAACGCGAAAGCGCAAATGCTTGGGAGCAGTTCTGTCAGTGGGTAACCAGCACCAACAACCGTCTTTATATCGGCTGGTTCGGTGTCCTGATGATTCCCACTCTCTTAGCTGCTACTACCTGTTTCATCATCGCTTTCATCGCTGCTCCCCCCGTGGACATCGATGGTATTCGCGAGCCTGTAGCTGGCTCCCTGCTTTATGGTAACAACATCATCTCTGGTGCTGTTGTTCCTTCTTCCAACGCCATCGGTTTGCACTTCTATCCCATTTGGGAAGCAGCATCCTTAGATGAGTGGCTGTACAACGGCGGTCCTTACCAACTGATTGTCTTCCACTTCCTCATCGGCATCTTCTGCTACATGGGTCGTCAGTGGGAGCTTTCTTACCGTCTAGGAATGCGTCCTTGGATCTGTGTAGCTTACAGCGCACCTTTGTCTGCTGCTACTGCAGTTTTCCTAATCTACCCTCTCGGACAAGGTTCCTTCTCCGATGGTATGCCTTTAGGAATCAGCGGCACCTTCAACTTCATGTTCGTGTTCCAAGCTGAACACAACATCCTCATGCACCCCTTCCACATGCTGGGTGTAGCTGGTGTCTTCGGTGGAGCTTTATTTTCTGCTATGCACGGTTCTCTAGTAACCTCTAGCTTAGTACGGGAAACCACCGAAACCGAATCTCAAAACTACGGTTACAAATTCGGTCAAGAAGAAGAAACCTACAACATTGTAGCCGCTCACGGTTACTTTGGTCGTTTGATCTTCCAATACGCATCCTTCAACAACAGCCGTTCCTTGCACTTTTTCTTAGGTGCATGGCCCGTAATCGGTATCTGGTTCACCGCAATGGGTATTTCTACCATGGCGTTTAACCTCAACGGCTTCAACTTCAACCAGTCCATCATCGACTCTCAAGGTCGTGTCATTAACACCTGGGCTGATATTCTCAACCGTGCTAACCTCGGTTTTGAAGTAATGCACGAGCGCAATGCTCACAACTTCCCCTTAGACTTGGCTAGCGGCGAACAAGCTCCTATCGCTTTAACCGCTCCCTCCATCAACGGCTAAGGGCTAGTTAAAGACTAAACCAAACGCTCTCCTTCGGGAGGGCGTTTTTTTCTAAACAGAGATTTTTTATCATCTGAGATTAGGCTTCATTCACCATCTCTAAAATCCGATGTATAGCTGGGGAAAAAACGAGAACAAAAGAGAATTGAACAGACAAAAAGGAAAGGAAAAAGACTAAATATTTGTGGGTTGCTAGAAGTAGGAAAGAGCTTTGAGTATGGATTAGCTCTGAAAAGGTTTAAGAGTGAAAGTTATCTTAAATTAATGAATTGGCAAGCAGAACAAACTTGATTTTTCTTAACATAACAGCATTATTTAGGTCCACCTACTTATGTGGGGAAGAACATGTGCTTAAAAGTTCAACCTTTAAATGAATGCAATGCTTGGGAAATGGCCAGATGGTCGTACGATGCACCTTACGATTTTTATAATTTAAGCCCCAGCGAAATCGAACAAAACGTACATTATTTCCTCGAACCGCGTAACAACTTCTATGGCATTTTTGAAGGGCGAAGGAAGTTTGTTGGCTACTGTAGTTTTGGACAAGACGGGCAGGTACCTTGGGGGGACTACGACCTGCAAGGGTTAGATATTGGGTATTAGTGACAAGTTAAGCGTGAAAGCTAGTTGTCAAGAGGGAAAAGGAGATAAATCGAGAGGTAGTTTGGCTCGTTTCGGGCGAGGGGATTTAACTATCCCCAAATCGCGATTTTCAGGTACAG
>JADEWQ010000216.1 GCA_015207585.1 Pleurocapsales cyanobacterium LEGE 06147
CGCACACAGCTTCTTGGAAACAGATAATAGAGCATTTTGAACTTTGTACGGACGTAGCATGCTACGTCCCTACGAGCGAACTATAGGAACGGGACAAACTGTCTTAACCTTTGCTTCAACTGCTATACCATCCCGGCAACCTTGAAGATGCCACCACAATTTACTTATGGAAAAACAGCAATTCGGTCTGATTGGACTAGCCGTTATGGGTGAGAACCTAGCCCTGAATGTCGAGCGACAAGGATTCTCTGTTGCGGTTTACAATCGCACGGCAGAAAAGACAGACAATTTCATATCCAAGCGAGCAAAAGGTAAGAACATTAAAGCTACCTATTCTCCTGCAGAATTGGTCGATTCTTTAGAAAAACCCCGTAAAATCCTGATGTATTTTCTACTTTTTTAATTATTCTTAAGGCAGTTGTTTCATTTATTCCCCAATTAATTCCGATGTGAAAATAGGTACGATCTTCCCGCCAATATTCTAAAGTCATTAATACTTGGTCTTCTGTACTTAATTTACTCGGTCTCCCTGTCTTTTTTTGCCAGACTTTTTCGGCTGCTATTACTGTTACCATATCCTTAAATGTCTTTGGAGATACTCCACACAGTCGTTTAAAGTCCTCTGGCTTCAAATTTTTGACTTGTTCGTAACTCATTAATTCAATTCTAGATTTTTTTGATTTTACCTAGCTTGCTTAGACTTTTGCAGGAGGTCTATTGACGGCGGCAACTCCTTCTACGAAGATACCGCCCGCCGCAGTCAAGAATTGGAAGCCATGAATTTGAAATTTATTGGGATGGGCGTTAGCGGTGGTGAAATAGGAGCGCTTTTAGGACCTAGCCTCATGCCTGGAGGAACTGAAGCTGCATACACAATTCTAGAGTCAATTTTGACCAAGATTGCAGCCCAGGTGGATGACGGTCCCTGTGTTGTCTACCTCGGTTCTGGTAGTGCAGGTCACTATGTCAAAATGGTGCATAACGGCATTGAGTACGGCAACATGCAACTCATTGCTGAAGCCTATGACCTGCTCAAGCACGGCTTAGGACTTAACAATGACCAGTTGCATCAAGTGTTTTCGGCATGGAACGCTACTGAGGAACTGAATTCCTACTTGATGGAAATCACAGCTAATATCTTCGAGTATGTCGATGCTGAAACTGGCACTTCCTTAGTGGATGTGATTCTCGATGCCGCAGAACAAAAAGGAACGGGGCGTTGGACAGTAATGAGTGCGCTGGATTTGGGCGTACCTGTTCCTACCATTGCGGCTGCTGTTAGCGCCCGTACAATGTCTGCTTTCAAACAGGAGCGCTTAGTAGCAGCTAAAGTTCTCAACGGTAAGCTCCCCAAAAAGTATCAGGGAGACGCTGAAGCCTTCACTAATAAGCTGCGGGATGCGCTGTACTGCGCTCAAATCTGTTCTTATGCTGAGGGAATGGAATTGTTGGATGCAGCCTCAAAAGTTTATAACTATCACCTCAGTCTGAGTGAGGTAGCTCGGATTTGGAAGGGAGGCTGTATTATTCGGGCTGAGTGCCTAGATCGTATTCAGTCTGCCTTTGTGCAGCAATCGGATTTAGATAATCTACTTTTGGCACCTCACTTTAAAGAAACAATTCTCACTCGGCTACCTGCTTGGCGTGAAGTCATAGCGGTGGCAGCACAACTAGATATTCCCATTCCAGCATTTAGTGGTTCCCTGGCATACTTTAATACCTATCGGCGCGATCGCCTGCCGCACAATCTCATTCAAGCCCAACGGGACTACTTTGGTTCCCATACTTACGAACGCATTGATCGACCAGGTATCTTTCACACCGAATGGAATCCTGTTGATGAACAATCTCTGCAAACCGGCTCTACAGACTAGGGCATATATTAGGAGGCGAAACCGTGAAAATTGTTGTTTTTGAAGTTGAACCGTGGGAACAAGAGACATTTAGGGAACTGAGCAGCGGGCATGAAGTAAAGTAAAGTTCGTGCAAGAGTCGCTAACTGACGAAAATGCTAGTCAATATGCCGAGGCTAATATCATCTCAACCTTTATCTATTCCGAGCTGGGTGCTGATGTCCTCAAACAGCTTCCCCAGCTCAAGTTATAGCAGGAGTCAGGAGTCAGAAAGACCTTCGGTAGTCGCTATGGACCCTTCGGGAGCGCGTACAGAAGTATAATTCTTAAACTGCAATAATTTGGGCTATTCAATGTGTCCTAATCTTTTTGACTACCGCTATAATTGCTACTCGTTCCACTGGTTACGATCACATTGACGCGATCTATTGTCAACAGCCTGGCGTGACAATTGGCTACGTCCCGACCTATGGAGAGAATACCGTTGCCGAACACGTTTTTGCTTTGCTGCTGGGCTGCTGGCGATTAGCCATAAAATTCCCGAAGCGATCGATCGCACCCGTAAAGGAGATTTTTCCCTAGAAGGGCTGCCAGGTTTCGATCTGCGCGGCAAAACACTGGAGGTAATTGGTACGGGTAACATCGGGCAATGCGTCATTGAAATTGCCAAAGGATTTATAAAATTTCACCTTTTCCCAACTGCCAAAATTGTTCTTTTACCAGTAAATTATCTATGCGCTATTTTGCACTTGCTTGTGATTACGATGGAACGCTAGCCCACAATGGTCAGGTGGATGAAACAACCTTAGCTGCACTTGAGCGTTTGCGAGACTCTGGTCGGAGATTAATTCTAGTGACTGGTAGACAGCTAGACGACTTACTGCACGTCTTTCCTTATACCGACTTGTTCGAGCGGATTGTGGCGGAGAACAGAGCTTTGCTGTACCAACCCGCTACACGGGAAGAAAAGCTATTAGGCGATCGCTAAAGAGCGCCGACTGTCGCTGAAGTCCTCGAACTGCTAGAAAAGCCCAGTCAAAATGCCGTGGTCAACCTGATTGGAGTTTCTTTGGAAAACCGTCCCTCATTCTTTGAAAGCTTGCTACCTCACTTACAGCAGCTAAGGGCTCAAACAGGTCGTCCTCACTGGATAGTCGTTGACGAGACACACCACCTATTACCCTTATCCTGGGACCCTGCTGCCATCACGCTTCCCCAAGAGTTAGAGGGGATGATCTTAATCGCCGTACATCCGGATCTGATCTCGGCTGCTGCTCTGTCGCTAATCGATACGTTGATTGCTGTTGGTGAAGATCCAGAGCAAACCATAAAATCTTTCTGTAAGAACCTGGGTCAGCAACTACCCTCATTTGCTTCTCCTACCCTTGAACCGGTAGGGCTGTTGCAAAGTCCAATAAATTAACGATTTTAGAAGATAGAGGGATAGGGAACCGGGGTAATGGGGAAATCAACCTAAATTAGCTTTTTTTAGGTTAATTTAGTTTCTAACCTTTTTCTAAGGATTCTGGTTAAATCAACTGAAATTACTAAAAATCCGTTAACTGACACAAATTATTGTTGACTAAATCATCTGACAATCTAGCGTATTTGGGAAAAATTCCCCTTTTGAAAGTAGGGGCTTGGGGAATTAGAAAATTGGGAATTTTCTCCCTATTTCCCTACGTCCCCATCTCCCATCCCGCTTTTTCCAAGAATGCCCTACCCTTGAACCGGGGGAAGCTCTTGCATGGTTCAGGCAAACGGCAGCCAATTTGGTGCCGACTTCTACTGGAGCAGCAATCGCTACCGCTGAAGTGCTACCACAATACGAAGGCAAGTTTGATGGTGTCGTAGTGCGTGCTCCAATTCCAGTTGGTTCAATTGCTGACATTATTTTCGTCATGCAATGGTGTATGGCCAAGTTTGAAAGCAACAAACCAACGGTTAGCTCTACGAGTTAGTCTAACGTTCTTAATGATTCCAGTCGGTAAGGTTTCATGAGTCTTGACCCAACCTATTACAGGTAATCGAA